>JBAULD010000840.1:0-5278 GCA_049578005.1 Polyangiaceae bacterium | reverse complement strand
GTACGAGCGCGCCGACGCCGACGCAGTCAGCCGCGCGCTCGAAGCGCTTCCGCCCGACACGCGGAGGCTGCCCCTCTTCGCGGCGCTCGGGCTCGCGGAGCCCGCGCTCTCGGGCCGGCTGCATCTCGATGCCGCAAAGCTTCGCGTGCTGGCAGACGACGAAGCTCCATGGGCAAGTCTGGTGGCGATGGACCTGGCCCTCGACCAGGGCGATCTCACTTCGGCCGACAAGATGGCAACCACGTGGGGAAAGGACGCGGAGGGGCAGGCCCTTCGTGCCCTTCGACTCGCGCGCCTCGCCCGCTACGAGGGACGTTTGGACGTGGCGGACGCGCTTTCGCAGACCGCGCTCGCGCGCGGCACGGTGACCCCGCGGGTTCTCCGGGAGCGCGCTTACGTGCTGATTGCAAAAGGTCGCGGCGCCGAGGTCGGGTCGCAGCTCGCCCGCTACCCGCTCGTTCTCGGGCCAGTCGCGACCTGGCTCAGCGCCTACGCGGCCGCCTCGGGAGGCAACACGGAGGGAGCGAGGGCGAGGACGGCGTCGATGGATCCGCCCCCTCCGGGAGCGCCGCTCGAGGCGCGTATCGTCGCGGCCTCCGCGCTCGGCGCGATGAAGGATCGTAGGCGCGGCGTTGAATACGTGAAAGACGTCCTCGCTGGAGGCGCCGCGAATCCCGACCTCGTCGCCGCCGCGCTCTCGCTGGGTCTCCGAAAAGTCGAGCACGGCAAGCGCGGGGCGACGTACGAGTAGGGCCTCCCAGAAGGGCGATCGGGACCTAGCGCTTGTTGACTGAAACGTTGGTCATCGATGGATTGCTCCCCAGCTGAGCAGCCGATCGGCCCTCCATCATCATCCGCAGCTCCTCGGTCTCGAGCGAGCGACCCATCGCCTCCTCGTAGGAAATGAGGCGACGCTGATGAAGCGAGTACAAGCTTTGATTGAGCGTCTGCATTCCGTACTTGTCCTGCCCGACCTGCATCTGCGAGTAGATCTGGTGGACCTTGTCCTCGCGGATGAGATTTCGAATCGCCTGATTCGGCACCAGGACTTCGAGTGCGAGTACGCGCCCAGGGGCGCCCATGCGTGGCAAGAGTTGTTGCGAGATGACCCCCTGCAGCACGAACGACAGCTTCGATCGGACCTGCTGCTGCTGGTGGGGCGGAAAAACATCGATGATGCGATTGATCGTCGACACCGCGCTGTTCGTGTGGAGCGTCGCGAAGACGACGTGACCGGTCTCGCTGATCGTCAGAGCGGCCTCGATCGTCTCGAAATCGCGCATCTCGCCGACCAGGACGACGTCCGGGTCTTGGCGCAGGACGTACTTCAGCGCGCTCTTGAAACCGTCGGTATCCGTACCCACTTCACGTTGATTGACTATCGACAGCTTGTGCGGGTGCAAGTACTCGATCGGATCTTCGACCGTGATGATGTGCAACCGTTGCTCGGCGTTGATCTTGTCGATGATCGCCGCGAGCGTCGTAGACTTGCCGGATCCCGTCGGTCCCGTCACGAGAATGAGACCGCTCGGTTTGTTGGCGAAGTCCGCCACTATCGGCGGGAGTCCGAGCTCTTCGGAGCTCAGAATCTTGAATGGGATGGTGCGGAACGCTCCGGCAACCGCCCCCCGTTGCATGTAGACGTTGGCGCGAAAGCGGGAGAGCCCCTTCACGCCGAACGACAGATCGAGCTCGCTGTGCTTTTCGAAATGGGCGCGCTGCTCTTCCGTCAGCACGGAGAAGCAGAGCTGCTTCGTCTCGACGGGCCCGAGCGGCGGCAGCTTCAGCGGCACGATGCTCCCGTCGATGCGCAGGAGCGGCGGCGTTCCGGTCGTGAGGTGCATGTCACTCGCGCCCTTCTCAATCATCGTCTTGAGAAGCTGATGCAGATTGACTTTGAACTCGGCCGTTTGCGTCATGCGCCTCTCTTCGAATTTACTGCATCTCGGGCGCGCGATGGGAACGTCTGCCTCGCCGTCTTCCCGTGACAAATCCCACTATGGGGGGCAGTAGGCGCGCGAGTGGTTTCCCGGGGGTCGCCCCGAACCCCAACGCTCACGCGGCTCTTCTAGTCCGCCATCGTCACGCGCATGACCTCCTCCGGGGTGGTCACGCCGTCGATCACTTTCCTGATGCCGCTCGCACGGAGCGAGCTCATGCCGTTCTTGATCGCGCCCAGTTTGAGCTCGGCGGTCGAAGCGCCCTGGAGCACCATCTCCTTGAGGTTGTCGGTGAATCGCATCACTTCGTAGAAGGCGATGCGGCCTTTGTAGCCGCTGCCGTTGCAGGTGCGACAGCCGGCACCCTTGACCAACTTTGCTTGAGCGATCTGCTCGGGCGAAAACCCGCAGTCTTCGAGGATCTTGCGCTCATAGCGAATTTGCTGACGACAGTCGGAGCAAATCTTGCGGGCCAGGCGCTGGGCGAGCACGAGGTTCACGCTGGCCGTGATGAGAAACGGCTCGACGCCCATGTTGAGCAGGCGCGAGATGGTCGCCGGAGCGTCGTTCGTGTGCAGGGTGGAGAGCACCAGGTGTCCGGTGAGGGCGGCCTTCACCGCAATCTCGGCGGTTTCGAAGTCGCGGATCTCGCCGACCATGATGATGTCCGGGTCTTGGCGAAGGAACGCCCGGAGGGCCATCGCGAAGTTGAGGCCAATCTCGTCGTGCATCTGCACCTGATTGATGCCGTGGAGGTTGTACTCAACGGGATCTTCCGCGGTGCTGATGTTGTGTCCGACCTTGTTGAGCTCAGTGAGCGCGGAATACAAAGTCGTCGTCTTTCCGGAGCCCGTAGGGCCGGTGACGAGGACCATCCCCCACGGCTGATTGATCGCCCACTTGAAGTCTTCGAGCGGCTTGTTGTCGAAACCGAGCTTCGTCATGTCGAGCTGCAGGTTGCCCTTGTCGAGCAACCGCATGACGACCTTCTCCCCCCAAATCGTCGGGAGCACCGAGATGCGAAAGTCCATCTCGCGGCCCTTGCCGAGCTTGAGCTTGATGCGCCCGTCCTGCGGGAGGCGCCTCTCGGCGATGTCGAGGGAGGCCATGATCTTGATTCGGCTGGTGATGGCGTTCTTGAGCTTGAGCGGCGGGGTCATCTCCTCGGCGAGAACGCCGTCGATGCGGTAGCGCACGCGGAGCTTCTTCTCGTAGGGCTCGATGTGGATGTCGCTCGCGCCTTTCTTGATGGCGTTCAGCAGCATCATGTTCACGAGACGCACGACCGGCGCGTCCTCGCTCGCCTTCTCGAGCTCGAGGAGGTTGACGTCCTCCTCGTCTCCCGTGAACTCGATCTCCCGCTCGTCGAACCCGGCCATCACCTCGTCGTAGGAGGGACCGGCGTTGTAATATTTCTCGATCGCGTTGTGGATTGCGGTCTCGCTCGAGATGACCGGCTCGATGTTGTAGCCAGTCAAGAATTTGAGATCGTCGATGGCGTTGAGGTTCGTCGGATCCGCCATTGCGACGATGAGCGAGTTGCCAGTCCGCGAAACCGGCACCACCTTGTGCCGCTCGCATGGCTCTTTGGGGACGAGCTTCAGGATCTCGGCGTCGATCTCGTATTCTTCGAGGTTGACCGTCGGGACCCGGTATTGCTGAGAAAGAAAGCTCGTGATCTCGTCGTCGCTGACGTATCCCAGCTTCGCGAGCGTGTAGCCCAGGTTCTGGCCGGACTTCTGCTGCTCCTCTTGTGCATGCCGGAGTTGCGCCAGCGAGATAAGCTTCTCGCGGACGAGCAGCTCACCGAGCCGATTGTTGTTGGCCATCCTCGCTCAGACTAACAGGCTTTACCGCAGGTATGGCGCGCATCTTCGGAACCTTGCTCGGAAAAGGGCGCGCGCTCGCGCAGGCACGCGCGGCGGAACTGAAAGGCGAACTTCCCCAAGCGGCCGCGCTCTTCGCTGGGGCCGGCCGGCTCGACGAGGCGGCTCGCGTCATGGTGCTGCGCGGCGACGCGGAGCCCGACCTGGCGCAGCGGCTGCGTCACTACTTGCAAGCCGTCGCGACGGCCCCAGACGGAAGTAGTATGCGCACCCACGCTCGGCGCAAGCACGCAACGGCCGTCGTCGCGATGGCGGCAGACGCACCGACGACCGAGGCTTCGCGGCGTGACCTCGCCCGCGCTGCGTCGGAGCTCGAGGCCATGGGCGACTTCGCGCACGCGGCGCGTGCCTATGCGTTGGCAAGCGACATCGATGGGCAGGCTCGGACCTTGGCTCGCGCGGGCGACGTGGAGGCGCTCGACCAACTCCTCGGAGAGCAACAGGCGCGTGATCGAGAAGCCATCGCGCGTCGCCACACGTACGACGAAGTAATCCTCCTCTCCGCCAGCGGTCGGAGGCGGGACGCGGCGGCGACGGCACGCACGTCGTTGGACGAAGGGCTCCGCGAGCGAGGGCGCTCGTTGGAAGAACGACGCGTCGCGGGCGACATCGTTCATGCGACCGTGCGCGGAAGCGGGATTTCCATCGTGCTCGGCGATGAGATCGTGATCGGGCGCGCGCCGGACCAGGTTTCGGGGGGTGCGGACGGCGATCGCCTCGGCGGTTCGGTCGGCGGGATCGTCGTTGCCGCGGCCGCCGTCAGCCGCAGGCACGTTTCCATTGCGAGGCGCAACGGAGAGGTCGTCGTGCGCGACCTCGGAAGTCGCAACGCGACGACTCTTCGAGGGTCGGCTCTGTCCGGAGAGGCGCCCGTCGGCGACGGCCTCGAGCTGCGCCTCGGACGCGACGTTCCGCTCCTCGTCTTCCCGGCGAGCGAGATCGCGGGCGCCGTCGCGATTGAAGTTGCCGGCCTCCGCTTCATCGCCCCACTCGGACCGGCGATGCTCGGCGTGGGGCGCTGGAGGCTGGAGCGCGGACCAGACGCCTGGGTCGAACTCGCGACCGACGACGATCCTCCGTCCTTTTCGGGGGCATTTCGCCTGGCGGCGGTCATCACGCTCCTCGATGGGGACGCGATCTCCGCAGAACGCGGCGGACCCCCGGTTTTCACGGTGAGGCGCGCATGAAGAGCGCGTCCGTCTCTCCCGACCTCGAACGCCTCGCGGCGTTCGGCGGTCCCGGCGGTCCGACCTTGGAGGAAGCCCTGGCGCTCTTCGCAGCGCTCCGGAAGACGCCCCACGAGAGAACCGCAATCGATCGGCTGATGACGCTCGACTCGGCTGCGCGCCTGCCCGATCCCCTGCTGGTTGCTCTCGCGGCGGCGCTCGTCGACCGTGGCGACCAAGCGTCTGCCGCGCGGGTCGCCGCACGGGCAACGTCGTCGCCCGCGCT
>JBAULD010000839.1:0-3115 GCA_049578005.1 Polyangiaceae bacterium | reverse complement strand
CCCGAGATCGGAATTCCGAAAAGCTCGGCGACCGCGGACTGATGCCCGAGCGAGCCCATTTTACCGAGACCGGTGAAGGCAAAGGGCTTGAGCGGCGCGCCTCGCATCCTTGCCAGAATGTTCTCCGCGGCGGTTCTGGCCTGTCGTGTCGCGTGCTGAGCCGTGGGCGGCGCGAAGCCGCCGCCGGGCGCCGGAACGACCGCGCAGTCGCCCAGAGCCCACACATTGTCGTGGCCCTTGACCGCGAGCATCCCGTCGACCTCGATTCGCCCGTTCTTCGTCTTGGGAATAGGGAGCGCTTCGATGAGCGGGTGTGGGGAGGCGGGCACCGTCGACACGAGTGTCTTCGTCGGAACGATCGTGCCGTCGGCCAGAATCGCCGCTTCGCCGGTCGCCGCTTGAAGGCGGGCGTTGAGGACGATGTCCACGCCGCGCCGTCTCAGGATTCGCTGGGCGAAGAGCGCGAGGCTCTCCTTCATTTCCGGGAGAATGCGGTCCTGCGAATGAACCAGAACGACACGAACTTCCTTAGGGTCGATGCCGCGGTAGCTCCGAGCGACCTCGCGGACAAAATCGTTCAGCTCCGCGCACACTTCGACCCCCGAGAAGCCGCCTCCCGCGACGACGAACGTCAACAGGCGCTTGCGAAGTAGGGCGTCGTGCTGCTCGATCGCCGCCTCTTCCAGGGCCCGAATGACGTGATTGCGCAACTGGAGAGCGTCGGTGAGCGTCTTGAATGGGAACGCGTGCTCGGGAAGCCCCCGGAGACCGCGAAAGTCCGTGACCGTGCCGAGCGCGAGGACCAAGTGGTCGTAGGGAAGGACATGAGGATGGGGATGAAACCCGGTGCTCGTGGTGACCGTTCGAGCCGCGAGGTCCACGGACTCCACCTCCCGCACGTGCAGCTCGGTCTTCGGCAGTAGGCGCCGGATCGGACTGACCACATCGAGCAGTCCGATTGTGCCGGTGATGACCTCCGGAAGAAGCGGCTGAAAGACGAAGTGGTTCTCCTTGCAGACGAGGACAATCTCGCAGTCCTCGCCCCCCAGTTCCTCGAGCGCCGCGGCTGTGTACACGCCGGCGAACCCCCCGCCGAGGATCACGATGCGTGGCTTGCCTGATTTTTTGCGAACTGGGACGGGAGCCGGCGACCGCCGTGCGACGAGCAAGAGGAGAAATAGCACCAATGCCGGCAATGCGGCGACGACGAGATAAATCATGGGCGCTCCTCGATGTGGGTCTCACTACGCCCGTCCGAGCGGGCGGTTACGCCCCGCGGCAGGGCACGGACGCCGGTTGGAAGAAAAAAGAGAAACTGCCGCGGTCGTGACACGTAGCTCACCCGATGACTGAAAGCACCGACAAGACCGCGCGCCAAGAGGAGCGAGGGGCAGCGCTCGCGGAGGTGACCCGGCTCCTCGAAGACGATTCTCGAAAGAAAAACTGGAAGCGCTTCGGGCCGTACCTCTCCGAGCGCCAGTGGGGAACCGTGCGGGAGGATTATTCGGCGCAGGGAGAGTGCTGGGACAGCTTTTCCCACGACCAGGCGAGAAGTCGCGCTTATCGTTGGGGGGAAGACGGGCTACTGGGATTTTGCGACCGCCAGGCCCGCCTTTGCTTCGCTCTCGCCCTGTGGAACGAGCGAGACCCCATCCTCAAGGAGCGGATTTTCGGACTTACGAATCCGGAAGGCAACCATGGGGAGGACGTCAAGGAGTGCTACTACTACCTCGACGCGACGCCGACGTACTCGTACGCGAAGGCGCTCTACAAGTATCCGCAAGCCGAGTTTCCGTATCGACGCCTCGTCGAGGAAAACAAGCGACGTGGGTTTCAGGCGGGCGAATGCGAGCTCCCAGACACCGGCGTTTTTGACGGCGACCGCTACTTCGACGTCATAGCGGAGTACGCAAAGTCGAGTCCCGACGACATCCTCGTGCGTATCACCATCGCGAATCGCGGACCTGCGGCAGCGCCGTTGCACGTGCTCCCGACGCTTTGGTTTCGCAACACCTGGACCTGGGGCCGCGAGGGAGAGTCGTACGCGTCGAAGCCCATTATCCGCCAGGTTGGGGCCGACGCGGTCCGCGTCGCGCACGACGCGCTTCCCCCGATGATTTTTCGCATTGCCATGGATGAGGGTGCACCGGAATGGCTGTTTACCGATAACGAGACCAACGTCGATCGGCTCTACGGCATCCGCTCGACGTCGCACTTCAAAGACGCGTTCCACGAGCACGTCATTCACGGCCGCCGCGATGCGCTGCGCCGCGACGGAACTGGCACGAAGTCGGCGGCCCACTACCGGCTCGTCGTTCCCGCGCACGGCAAAGTCGAGTTGCGCATGCGCCTGACGGCTGAAGGCGAGGCTGCGTCGGCGGACCTCGGCGACGAATTCGCCCGCGCGTTCGCGCGCCGGATCGCCGAGGCCGACGAGTTCTATCGAGACCGAATCCCCCACGCCGCCACGGCCGACGAGCGTGCCGTCGCGCGCCAGGCCTACGCCGGTCTGCTCTGGAGCAAGCAGTTCTACCACTACATCGTGGAACACTGGCTCGAGGGTGACCCCCAGCTTCCGCAGCCGCCAACCGGCCACGGGAGCGGTAGAAACCGCGACTGGGGCCACGTTCATTGCCGGGATGTCATCTCGATGCCGGACAAGTGGGAGTACCCGTGGTTTGCAGCCTGGGACCTGGCATTCCACATGGTGCCTTTTGCCAAGATCGACCCGGCCTTCGCAAAGGCGCAACTGCTGCTGCTCTTGCGGGAATGGTACATGCATCCGAACGGACAGATTCCCGCGTACGAATTCGCCTTCGGCGACGTCAACCCACCGGTCCACGCTTGGGCGGCCTGGCGCGTCTACAAGATCGCGGCGAAACGCGGCGAGCGCGATCTCGAATTTCTGAAGCGCGTCTTTCACAAGCTGCTCTTGAACTTCACGTGGTGGGTCAACCGCAAAGACGAGGACGGCAACAACCTGTTCGCCGGCGGCTTCCTCGGTCTGGACAACATCGGGATATTCGACCGCTCCCAGCCCCTGCCGACCGGGGGAAAGATCGAACAGGCGGATGGGACCGCGTGGATGGCGTTTTATGCGTCCACCATGCTCGCC
>JBAULD010000838.1:0-2762 GCA_049578005.1 Polyangiaceae bacterium | reverse complement strand
GAGATCATCACCATGGGCAATCGACTCTATGTCGGGAATCTTCCCTTCAGCGCCACGACCGAAGCATTGCGCGCCGCCTTCGCGCCATCCGGCGACGTCACGGATGTGCACATCGTTACCGATCGCGAGAGTGGTCAGTCGCGTGGCTTCGGCTTCGTGACGATGGGCAATGCCCATGAGGCGGCCAAGGCGATCGCAGCGATGAACGGAGTCATGCTCGACGGTCGGGCGCTTCGCGTTAACGAAGCCGAGGAGCGCCCCCAACGTTCGGGTGGGTTTGGCGGTGGTGGTGGCGGCGGTCGCGGTGGCGGCGGCGGTGGTGGCGGCGGGAACTTCGGGCGTCGCAACAAGTGGTGAGCAGTCGGGGCCAAGGAGGCCGGCGGATTGACGCCGCCTTTGACCCGTCTCCTGTCTCGGCCTGAGTGAGTTCGCCCGGCAAGCGTTTTGCCGGGTGAGCCGCCTTCTGCGATGTCACGTGTTCATTCCATTGCTCTTCTGTGCGCTGAAGTAATCGCTTCCTCCTGCATCATGAGGCCACCTCCGGCTGTAGACCGCCAAGCGCCCGCCGTCTCTGCGGTCGTCACGCTTCTTCCGACGGAGCGTCATCAAACTCTGGAGGGCTTTGGTGGCTCGATTGCGTTCGAGATCGGCCTTGCCGTGGGTGGTGCGCCCCAAGGCCTCTATCAAGCGCTGTTTCCTGATCTCGGACTCGACATCCTGCGCTTCCGAAACCGTTACCGCCGCAGCGAACCGGGCGACTCGAACCTGTCTGAGGAAGTGGAAATCTTCCGCCGCGCCGCCGAAGCCCTCGGACGGCGACCAAAACTCCTCTTGAGCTCGTGGTCACCTCCCGCGTCTCTCAAGTCCAGTGGAATGGAGCGTTGCCGCGGCGAGAGTAATTGTACCTTGAAGAAGGAAAATGGGCAGTTCGTGTACGAACAGTTTGGAGACTACTGGTATGATTCACTGAAATACTACGCCTCGCTCGGCCTCCGGCCGGATTACGTTACCATCCAGAACGAGCCAGACTTCATTCCACCCGACTGGGAAGGCTGCAAGTTCGAGCCGACTGAAACTAATGACTATCCCGGGTACGACCGCGCGCTCGACATCGTCCATCGCAAAATAGCGACTCTTCCTTCGCCTCCGAAGCTACTCGGTCCCGAGGTCGTCGGGGTCCACCGGAACAAAGTAAACAACTACGTCAACTCGATGAATCTCGAGTTTGTGTACGGCATCGCCCATCACCTCTACGAAAAAGGTTCTGATGGCGTGTGGGACTGGCGAAATCCAGGTCCGGATAGTTACATCGAAGCCATGAAGAACGCTGCCCAGGCCGCCGGCTCGAAGCCGCTCTTCCAGACCGAGTTTCAGACCGACGAAGATGGCGGGTCCGAAGGAGGCTTCGAGACGGCCTGGTTGATCCACAATTCCTTGGTCGAGGAGGGCGTCGCGGCGTTCCTTTATTGGGATCTCGTCTGGAAGCCCAGAGGCGGCCTCATCTCCGTCGACGGCGTACGGTTCGAGATGCGAGATCAGTACTATTCTTTGAGGCACTATTCCCGGTTTACCGACCCGGGAGACGTGCGAATCGGGGCGAATTCGAGCTCTGGCGTGATCAGGGTGTCCGCGTTCTCTTCAGCGAAACGTGACCGGCTGACAGTCGTTCTTCTCAACGTGGGGCCCCACGAGATGGACGTCCAACTCGATCCCGGAGGTGTTCCCGTCGTGGGGTCGGCCGTCTACCGCACCACGTACCGGCCGGGAGCGTCGGAGGTCTGGTCGGACCTCGGAAGCTTGCCGCCGACCCGCGTCGTGCCACTGCCTTCCAGATCCGCGGCCACTGTCGTCATCTCCGGCCACGTCTTGTAGTCGCCACCAGCGCGTGCTTGCCGCGGCTCATCCGTCGTGGTTGATACGTCGGGATGACGCCGACCCCGACGCAACGTACCGACCCCGCTCCGGCGGCGCTCGTGCTCCGCACCGACGTGCCGGGCAGCACCATCCACCGAAATATTTATGGTCTTTTCGCCGAACACCTCGGCCGATGCATTTACGAAGGCATCTGGGTGGGGGATGAATCGACGATCCCGAATACGCGTGGCATACGCAACGATGTAGTGTCCGCGCTGAGGCGGCTAAACGTTCCAGTGCTCAGGTGGCCCGGCGGCTGCTTCGCCGACGAGTACCACTGGAAGGATGGAATAGGCCCGCGCGAGGCGCGGCCGAGGATGATCAATACGCACTGGGGCGGGGTCGTCGAGAGCAACCATTTCGGAACGCACGAGTTCATGGATCTCTGCGAGCAAATCGGCGCCGAGCCCTACGTTTGTGGAAATGTCGGCAGTGGCACCGTCCAAGAAATGATGGAATGGGTGGAGTACATCACGAGCGACGCAGATTCCCCCATGGCCAATCTGCGCCGTAGAAACGGACGAGAGCGCCCGTGGAAGCTGCCGTACTTCGGCGTCGGCAACGAGGGTTGGGGATGCGGCGGAAACATGCGACCCGAGTTTTATGCAGACAACTACAGACGATACAACACGTTCGTGAAGAATCATTCCGGTAACAGGATCCGCAGAGTCGCCTGCGGTTCGAACGCGGCCGACTACAACTGGACCGAAACGCTCATGAAGATGGCGGGCGACCAGATGGACGGCCTGTCGCTACACTGGTATACGGTCCCCACGAGCGACTGGCAGCGCAAAGGATCCGCGACTGAGTTCGGGGAAGGGGAGTGGCATTCTGCGTTCGTTCAAACC
>JBAULD010000837.1:0-4124 GCA_049578005.1 Polyangiaceae bacterium | reverse complement strand
CCGCCGAGGCCCTGGGCATCGGGGCGACAGTCGACGACGGCCCCGTCCGGGGTCATCACGCGAAAAGAGCGGACGTCGCGCGTGAAAAAGTCGCGCGTGTTGTGCGAGCACGCGGCGAGCGCGCCCGCAATCGTGATCCGGTCGCCGGTGGGTGCATGGCGCGGTAAATGGTTGGGCACGTCGCGCCACAACTCCTCGAAAGTACGACCCCCCGGCGCGCGCACCCAAAGCCCGTCCGCGGTGCGCTCGTTCAAGGTTGTCTGTCCCGGGAGCGCCGTTGTGTCCACGGCATCGACGCCCTCCGGCGGAAGAAACTGGCGCCCGAATGAGCGACCCGCGCCGACGAGGGTCAGCTGTTTTCCCTTTTGACGTGCGTCCGCGAAGACCGCGGCCAATTCATCCAAAGATCGCGGTCGATGCACTCGCGCGGTGGCCTCGTAGAGACCACCGACCGAGAGGAGCGTCCGCGTCATCGCAGGGACAGGCACGGCCACGGAGGGTACTGGATCACCGTTCGATCCTCGGGTCCCTTCGACGCCCTCGCCGGCAAATCGCGGTACCCCCTGTACGACGAGCCCTTCGACGGCACAGCGGTCATCGAGACGTCGCTCTTCCGTCCGGACCGCGACGTGAGGGTAGCCGAGCAGAGTTCGAACGTAGGTGCCTACCGCTTACCGTCCGCGTCCCGCGCCGACCGAGCTCGCGGAGGGGACGAGACACGTTGGACCCGGGCCGATCAGGTCCGACCGCCCCGCCGCTCGCAGCGCCTCGCGAGCGAGCGACCACTGCGTCTCGTCCCACCAATAGAGGAGGGCTTTCATCCTCTTTTTCTCGCGCAGATCGCGCACGACCGGCACTGGTTCGTTGGTCAGCGGATCGATGCCCGTGTAGAACATTGTCGTGGCGATGGCCATCGGCGTGGGGATGAAATCCTGCACTTGCCGCGGACGCATGTCGCGCGCCTTGAGCCACAGCGCCAGCTCGACGGTGTCGCGCAGCGTAGAACCGGGATGCGCAGTAATGAAGTAGGGAACGAGGTATTGCTCCTTGCCCGCTTGTTCGCTCGCATGGCAGAAGGCCTGCGCAAATCGCTCGTAGTGCTCGATTGGAGGTTTCTTCATCTTGTCGAGTACCTCTGGGCTCGTGTGCTCGGGCGCGACGCTGAGCTGACCGCCCGTGTGGTGGCGGGCGAGCTCGCGCACGAACTCGGGGCTGCGCGCGGCCAGGTCGTAGCGCACGCCACTGGCGACATAGGCGCGTTTGACTCCGGGCTCTCGACGCACCCGCTTCAAGAGGTCGACAAGGGGGCCGTGGTCGGTAACCAGGTTGTCGCAAATGCCCGGATGAACGCACGAGAGACGCCGGCAAGCTTGCTCGGTTGCGTCGTCGCGGCAGCGCATCTTGTACATGTTGGCCGTGGGGCCGCCGACGTCCGTGATCGTCCCGCGAAAGTCTTCCATGCGCGACAGGGCGCGCACCTCCCGCAACACGTTGTCGGCGCTTCGGCTCTGAATGATGCGCCCTTCGTGCTCGGTGATGCTGCAGAAGGTGCAGCCGCCGAAGCAGCCGCGCATCGTGACGATGGAGTGCTTCACAGTCTCGAACGCGGGTATTCGCGCGCCCTCGTAAATGGGGTGCGGGCTGCGCGCGAACGGCAAATCGTAGAGCGCGTCCATGCTGCCCTCATCGAGGGGCAACGCGGGAGGGTTGAAGTAGACTGCCTCCGCGCCGTGCGGCTGAAGCAGCGGCCTCGCGTTGTGCGCATTGGTCTCGTACTGCAAGAGTCGCGACATTTTGGCGAACGCCACCTTGTCGCGACTGACGTCTTCATAGGAGGGCAAGAGGACCGCTCTGCCGTCGGTGACGTAACGACTCGCGTTTGCGGCAATGTCCGCCCAAGCCCGCTTGTTCTTCTTCACGTGGGCGGTCCCGCGAATGTCGGCGAGGGCGTCGACGCATTCGCCTCCGTCCAGTCGGCGAGCGATCTCCCATGCGGCGCGCTCGCCCATGCCGAAGACGAGCAAGTCTGCTTTGCTGTCGAGCAGGATGGAACGCCGTACCGAATCGCTCCAATAGTCGTAGTGGGCGATGCGTCGAAGCGATGCCTCGATCCCCCCGAGGACGATCGGCAGGCCCGGAAACGCCTGGCGGCAAAGATTGCTGTAGACGATCGTCGCGCGATTCGGGCGCAGATTCGTCCGGCCGTCCGGCGAGTATTGGTCCTCTGATCGCGTCTTTTTTTGCGCGGTCAGGCGCGACAGCATGGAGTCGAGGTTGCCCGCGCTCACGCCGACGAAGAGCCGCGGTCGCCCCATCCGCGAGACGTCCTCGACCGTGGTCCACCGGGGCTGAGCGACGATTCCGACGCGATACCCTCGCCCTTCGAGGAAACGCGCCACGAGAACGGGGCCGAACGCCGGATGGTCGACGTAGGCGTCGCCGGTGACGATGAGAATGTCGAGCGCATCCCACCGGCGCGCCCGCATTTCTTCGGCGGTCGTCGGTAAAAACGCCTTCGGATCGCGCGCAGGGCGGCCGCGCGACGACGTGCGGAGGGCGACGAGGGACATGGGGGCGGAGAGAATGACCGAGCCGGGCGGCCCGCGCCACGGCCAATCAACACCTTACGCGGTTCAGAAAACTGAGCCACTCTGCACCCAGGCGCTACTGCACCGAGCATAAACCTAAAAAGAGACCGGATGACCACCAGCTCTCCCCGCGCACGCGGCCCAGGCCGAACGACTGCACTTGCGTTGGCCTGCGTTGGCTTTGCAGCCTGCAGCGGCACGGCGCCACCGCCCGGCCCGGATGCCGGTTCATTCCAGCAAAGCAGTTCGTCGAGCAGCGGCGCGATGATGACGCAAGTCGGTCCGTCTTCCGGCGGCGTGATCGGCGCCGGACCGGGAAACGGCGGCAGTAGCAGCGGCACCGACAGTTCGTCGGGTGGCTCGAGCGGGGGCGTCCTCGCGAGCGGGTCCAGCAGCGGGGGCGTCATCGCGGATGGCTCGAGCGGCTCGAGCGGCGGCGTCGTTGCGGGGGCATCGAGCAGCTCGAGCGGCGGCGCGACGAGGTCGATGGACGACGCGGGTGGAAGCGGCGAAGGCGGAGGCGCCGACGGCGGAAGCGGGTCAGATGTCGCGACTTCCGGCGATGGTGGTGCAGGGTGCCCCGCCGCGGCCGCGTTCTGCGACGGCTTCGAAAGCGGCTCGATGTTGGGACCGGCGTGGACGGTCGACAACAATGTCGCGGCCAATACCGTGACCGTCGTGTCGACCAAGTCGCACTCGGGCTCGAACTCGGTACACTTCACCTTCACTGGGGCGGTCGGCGTGACGTTCATCGACGAGAAGTTGGGCGTCCCGGCGACGGGCTCCGTCTGGGGCCGAGTCTGGATGTATCCGAACACGGAGACGGACAACGGGACCGGGCCCGATCCGCACGTCATCTATATCGAGGCCGAGCCGGCGGGATTCACAGGGCACTCGGCCACGGGCGTCCGACCGCTCAACACCATAAGCGGCAAGGTGGTGATCAACGTCGCCCCGCCCGACAACGGGCCGAGCGCGAACATCGCGCTGCCCGAGGGAGCTTGGCACTGCTTCGAATGGGAGATCAGCGGAATCGGCGGTAACGGAGGCGTGGCCCTGTACATGGACGGCGCGCTTCTGGCCAACGACATGGGAACGGCGATCGCGACTATCGGGGAAATGCGCGTCGGCTGTGAGCGTTACAACGCGGGAACGATGACCGGGGACTTGTACCTCGACGACTACGCGATCGGCCCTACGCGTCTCGGATGCAACTGACGGACGGGCCAACGAGATCCATCGTCCGTATGTCCTTGGGACGACAGCGTCCAACGGCCTCAGGACTCGAGGGCGAAGCTGACGCGGAAAGCCGTACCGCCACTGCGCAGAATTTCGACGCTCCCGTCGAGCTGCCTGGCGAGGGTGCCAACGAGCTGAAGGCCGAGAGTGCGCGACTCTTCGAGTTGGAAGTCCGGCGACAGACCGACACCGTTGTCTTTCACGCCGAGGCTCACCTTTCCTTCGCACGCCGACAGCGAGACTTCGACGACTCCCTCGCGCCCCTGGGGAAATGCGTGTTTCAGCGCGTTCGTAATC
>JBAULD010000836.1:0-7703 GCA_049578005.1 Polyangiaceae bacterium | reverse complement strand
ACCTACAGCAGACGCTCAGCGAGCAGTTCGACGAAAATTGGAAAAAGTTGCCTCGGCTAGTTTACGAGAACTTCATCTTCTTGACGTTCGGGCACTCCTGGCCCACAGCGGGCGCGACCAATGACCGCGGCGACGCCATCTGCTTGGCGCAGCGATGGATGTGGGCACCTCTGACACTCCTTTCGATCGTCGGCTCGATTCTATACGTCGTTCGCCGCGGTCCGGCCTTCGTTCCCCTCGTCACGATTGGATTCGTCTTCACATTTTACGTGCTGGCGCAGGTCGCGTTCCTCGAGGGTCGCTATAGGATGCCGATGGAGCCCATGATGCTGCTGACGCCCATTTGGCTGTGGGATACTCGCCGCCGGGTTTGACGAGCCGCCGTTCTTCGAGTCGTGGGGTGCGGCGTGCTTGAGTGCAGGTCGGCACGGTGTGCGGTTGGCTGGGGGGCCCGAATTTTCCAGTGTACTTCGGCGTGGGCAGTCCCCGGCAGGGCGCTTAGGCGCCGCGAACGTGCTAGCGTCCTCGTCATGAACTCCGACGGTTCTACCCTGGAAATATCCGTCATCGCCCCCGCGTACAACGAGGAAGCGAATGTCACGGAGTTTGCGCGTCGGGTACTCGGCGCCTTCGACCGAGGAGGCATTGCAGGAGAGCTCATTCTAGTCGACGACGGGTCGTCCGACGGCACCGCCCGAGTCATCCGCGAGCTTGCGAAGCAGTATCCGGGAGTCGTCGCGGGCGCGTTTCACGGCCGCAACAAGGGCATTGCCGCCGCTTGGAAGACGGGTCTGCACGCCGCCCGAGGCGTCTACGCGTGCATCATCGACAGCGACCTGCAGTATCAGCCCGAAGACATCCTCCGCCTGCACCGCACGCTCGCGGAGTCGAACGTCGACGTGGTGCAGGGCTGGAGGAGTGCGGTCGGGCGCGAGCGTGGCACGCGCTACCACCTGAGCCGCGGCTTCAACGTGCTCCTCAACCGAACCTTCGGTATGTCGCTTCGCGACAACAAGTCCGGCTTCGTGTGTGCCACTCGCGAAGTGCTCGAAGACCTGCTCACGTACGAAGGGAAGTACTTCTACTGGCAGTCGTTCATCATGGTCGCGGCCCACGCCAAGGGTTACGAGTACAAAGAAATCGAGGTTCTCTTCGACAAGCGGCGGCAGGGCACGAGCTTTCTCGATACCCAAGCATATCGCGCGTCTCTCCGGTCGTTCGTGGATCTCGGGCGGGCCGTCGTCGAATACCGCGTCCGGCAGCGGCCGCGACAAACCGAACGCCTCGAAAAGCGGGCGCACGAGATGCTCGCGGCCCCGCTCCCGCCGTCGCCCCAGAAATACCCGCTGCGCTGGCGCGCGTACATGGCGACGTTCGACCAAACGCACTGGACCATCACGCGCGACGTCGAGCGCTACTACGAGTCCCTCCACCGGACGCAATGGCTTTCGCTTGCGAGCATGCGCGAGCTACAGGACGAAAAGCTGCGCCGGCTCGTGCGCCACGCTTACCGCAACGTCCCCTACTATCGGGCCCGCATGCAGGAGGTGGGGCTGACCCCCCAGGACATTCACGGGCAGAGCGACCTCCACAAGCTGCCTTTTTTGACCAAAGATCTGGTTCGTAAGCACCTCCACTTCGACATCATGTCGGAGAACCACGACAGAAAAGACGTCCTACGCATCGCGACGTCGGGCAGCACGGGCGAGCCGTTCGTCTGCTACGCCGATCGTTCACAGCTCGAGTTCCGGTGGGCCGCGACGCTGCGGTCTCAAGAGTGGACGGGCTACCGATTCGGCGATCCGACCGTTCGCCTTTGGCATCAAACCATCGGCATGAGTCGCTCCCAAGTCGCGCGCGAGCACGCAGACGCTGCGTTTGCCAATCGTCTCTATATTCCGATCTTCGAAATGAGCGACGGGAAGCTCGACGAAATGATCGCGCGCATGGCCTCCAAGGCGCCCGTTCTCATCGACGGGTATGCGGAGGCGTTCGACTACCTCGCGCATTACATCGCGTCGCGCGGCGAGCTGCCTTTCAAGCCGAAGGCTCTCATGTCGAGCGCCCAGACCCTTCCGGCCAAGAGCCGCGAGATCGTCGAAAAAGCGTTCGGGTGCCGCGTTTTCGACAAGTACGGGAGCCGTGAGTTCAGCGGTATCGCCTATGAGTGCGAGGCGCACGCCGGGCATCACGTGGTGGGCGAAGGGTACATCGTGGAGGTCCTCGTCGACGGTCGTCCGGCGGCGCCCGGCGAAATCGGCGAGATCGTCATCACGGATCTCAACAACTATTGCATGCCGTTCATCCGCTACCGGATTGGCGATCTCGCCGAAGCAAAGGCCGACGAACCGTGCACGTGTGGACGCGGCATGGCGCGTATCGGTGAGATCCAGGGGCGGGTACAGTCGATCATCCAGGGGGTCGACGGGCGGTGGGTTCCCGGGACCTTCTTTGCGCATTGCCTGAAAGAGTACGATCATGCGATCGCGCGCTTTCAGATAGTCCAAGATCAACCGGGTGCGCTACGCTTCTTGCTCGTCAAGGCGGGCCGCTACTCGGACGATGTCCTCGAGGAAGTGAAAGCGACGTTCCGTCGTCATCTCGGCGAGTCGTTGCGGATCGACGTCGAGTTCGTCGACGGCGTGGACCTCATCCGCACGGGCAAGCGATTGGCCGCCATCTCGAAGCTCCCCATCGACTTTCAACGACCCGACGAGCTCCGCTCGGTCGGGTGATGCTCTAGAAGCCTGAACGAGGCTTCTAGGCGACCCTCGCGAGGCTGGCCAGGAGCGACGGCCAGCTGCGCGGCGGGACGAAGTTGCGCGACGGCGCCGGTCCGTCGAGCACCCGTTCCAGCCCAACCAGGTCTCCCGTCGGCAGGAGCGCGCCGCCGAGCGCCTCACGCACAAGCGGTACGAGGGCAGGGTCGAATCCCATCGCTTCGGTAGCTACGACGTCGACGAGGCTCGGATCGAAACCGCCGATGAGGAGACCCGCTTGGACCGGTTTGGCTCCGAGCGGCCCTTCTCCCTCGCCTGCGACGATTCCATCGACCACGGTGACATATCGACGCTGCGGCTCCCCCCGTATCCGTCCATCCCGGTCGGCGAAGAACAAGATTCTGTTGAGATCGAGGATCGTTCGCCAAAGGGTGTTGTTGCCCTCCCAGCTCCCGTCGATAATCTTCGGCGGGGCGTCGAGTCTCGGTGCGCGCGCGACCAAGGAGTGATCGCCCGGGAGCGGAAAGCGGCTCAGCTTGTTCTCGATCGCCGCGCGCAGCGTCGGACGACGCTCGAACTCGTCTCCCCCGCGGGACGGATCGCCCGCAGCAAAATGCGGAAGCCAGTACTTTTCGTTCGACAGGCCAATCACGCTCTTGAGCGAGAGCGTCACCGCCGTCTTCTTGTGAGTCTTGAGCTTGGGGATGTTGATCACGACGTCCGCACCGAGAACCGTGTTCGGTATCGAATAGTCGTGGCGCTCTTCGCTGTGGTGCGCGACCGGCGTCGTGTAATGACTCCGGTGAAAGCGGAGGTTTCGGGGCGCCGGCGAGCCGCGGCGCGCGAAGAAACTGTCTCTCCCGAGCGAGACGACGCGATACCCGCGCGGGTCACCAGGCAACCGGCGCCGCACGAGGAGCCCGAGGTTCCAGGATCGATCGAAGCGCCGAACGTCGTCGAGCGCGAAGACGGGGGCGACTCTGAAATGGCGCATGTCGAGAAATTCCACGTCGTGACCTTTGCGACGCAGATGCTCGACCACAGCAAAAATCCCAAGCGGACCGGCGACCTTCTCGATCTCACAGCCCTCGACGGGCGTATCGACCACGCGCACGCTTCCGCGGGGACCGGCCGCTTTGATCGCGTAGTCCAGGATGGGGCGAAGGAGCGAACCGTGCGTGCTCGAAGCCGCCAGCCGGATTCCGCTGATCTTCTGATGAAGGTTCTTCGAAGAGACGAGGTTTGGTTTGACGATTACCCGGTCCCCGGGGGCGATGATGTCGCCGAGCGGATTCCACTCCGGCGTGCCTACACGCGCCTCATCCAGACCGAGCAAGCGCCACATGGCCTCGACCGCTGCGTAGACCGGGTTGGGCGGGTCGAACGGAGGGTCTTCGAAGTAGACCAGGCCCGGGCGGGAGACTGTACCTACGCGCTGCGAGCGAACGGACATTGGAGTTGCCGCAAACTGCCTACCGTTTCCTATAGCGCAAGTCGATCGCGATTGCTGCTAGAGTCCGAGCAGGGTGCGGGTTCCGTCGGTCCGGCGCGCGGCTGCCATCCTTCTCCGCTGGGGCCTCGCAATCCTTCTCATCCTCGGCGTGGTCTATCAGTTCGGGCGATCCTACGCCGAGCTCAAGGCCAACCCGCCGTCGTTCGCGGTCTCGTGGTCGGCGCTGTCTCTCCTCGCGCTCGCACTTTTTCTCTTCATCGCCGCCGAAGCGTGGCGCGCGTGGATGGGCGCTCTCGGGGAGCCAATGGGCCGCAGCCACGCATTTCGCGTCTTCTACCTGTCCAACCTGGGCAAGTACTTGCCGGGTGGCGTCTGGAACTTCGTGGGCCGGATCGGGCTCGCCCAGCGCGACGGAATCTCGGCGCTCGGCGTATCGATTTCCATTTTGCTCGAGATGGCGTGCCAGCTCGTGGGCGCGACGCTCGTGGCGCTACCGACGTTGCTCTTCTTTCCCGCGCTCTTTTTTCCACCGAACCTTCCTTCGAGGCCTTTCGTGGGAGTCGGCGTGCTGCTCCTCGTCGCCCTCGGCCTGGTGCTCGCGATGAACCCAAAGGTGATGAACGTAGCGCTCGCGATCGGCGAGAGGGTGTCGCGGAGGAGCATCCCACGCATTCCGACGTCCTACGCCTTCATCCTGCGGATGCTGTTCGTCTACTGGGCCAATTGGCTCCTTTTGTCGCTGGCCTTCGCGGCGCTCGCCCAGGCGCTCCTCCCCGAAGTCCTTTCGCCGAGCAAGGTCTTCGTGATGGTCGGGGCCTTCGCGCTCGCCTGCAACGCCGGCGTGTTCGTCTTCTTCCTTCCGGGCGGGCTGGGGGTCCGCGAGGTGGTCTTGACCCTTCTGCTGAGCAGCCGCTTCGACCCCCCTTGGCCCGCGACGCTCGCGCTCGCCGGTCGACTCTGGATCCTGGTCGGAGAGGTGGGCGCGTTTGGAGTCGCGCTCGGCCTCGGGGCCTGGGCGCGAAGGACCGGACGACGGGGCTGAATCCGGCGGCCTGCGTTCAGTGTCATTTGTGAGACGCCATCCGCTCGGATAGAGGATCTTCCGTCGCTTCCATGGCAGCTTCCACTATCGAGACCTATCCCCATGAGTGAGACGCGAACCCGAGTGCTTCACTGGTTCGTCTCCGGCGGCGTCGTCAAGGCGCCTGACGGGAACCAAGTCACCGTTGACGTCGACGCGCTCGTGCTGGGACGCGACCCCGGCGCGAACATCGTCGTGACCGATCCGGAAGTCAGCGCGTTTCACTGCGAGCTCCGCGCCGTGAGCGAGGGGATCCTGGTCAAGGACCTCGGCAGCACCAACGGGACGTTCATCGGTCCGGTGCGCGTGCGCGAAGCGACCGTGGTCACGACGAGCGAGCTGACCGTCGGACGATCGAAGGTCATCGTCGAGCCGCAGGCGAAGCGCCGGGTCGAAGTCGGCTTTTCCGATCACTTCGGGCCGCTGGTCGGAAGCTCGCCGAAAATGCGCCGCGTGTTCAGCGTCCTCGAAAAAGTGGCGCGCACTCCGCTCAGTGTCCTCATCGTGGGCGAAACGGGGACCGGCAAGGAGCTCGTGGCCAAGGCCATCCACGATGCGGACGATCGCGCGGGTGGGCCGTTCGTCGTCGTCGATTGCGGGAGCATTCCGCCGACCCTCGCCGAGAGCATCCTCTTTGGGCACGAGAAGGGCGCGTTCACGGGGGCTGCCGAGCGGCGCAAAGGCGCGCTCGCAGACGCCGACGGCGGCACGCTCTTTCTCGACGAGCTCGGAGAGCTGCCGCTCGAGCTACAGCCCAAGCTCTTGCGCGCCCTCAGCGAAAAGCAGGTCAAGCGGGTGGGCGGTGCGACGTTCGAACCCATCGACGTCCGGGTGCTGGCCGCGACACGTCGCGACCTCGGTGCCGAGATGAACGCCGGACGTTTTCGCAGTGACCTCTTTTTTCGCATCGCGCAGGTGCGCGTCGAGCTCCCGTCCCTGCGCGAGCGGTTGAGCGACCTGCCGCTGCTCGTGGAGGACGTGTGCCGGCGCGTGGGCAAGCCCGAACACGTTTCGATGGTGCTCGCGTGGATCGAGCAGCGCATGGCGTCGCACGACTGGCCCGGCAACGTCCGCGAGCTCGTCAACGTCGCGAGCGTGGCGGCGACGCTGGCCGACGAGCCCGGCGCCATCGACGACGTATTGATGCTCGCGCGGGACGAGGCCCCCGTCGACCGCTTGGGAGGTGGGGGCGGCTCCGCGTTCAGCGAGGCGAAGCGCGGGGCCGTCGCCGTCTTCGAGAGCGACTATTTCAACGCGCTCGCGCGCCGGTGCAAAGGGAACGTGAGCGAGATGGCGCGCCAGAGCGGTATGGAGCGTCACCACGTGCGGGCGTATCTTCGCAAGTACAAGATCGACAAGTCCGCGCTCTAGCCCCAGCGCCCTTCACGGCAGGTCCATCTCCGGCTCGTACATCGCGTCGCGCTTGGCGGCAGCTCGGTCGCGAATCTGCCGCTCGCTCCAATGCACGCCCGGCGGAGAGGCGTCGACCCAGGAGAAGCTCGGCTCGCGGACGTCCACGTGCACGAACTGAGTACTCGGGTGCGTGTAGATGCCCACGCCAATTCTCGACAGTCCTCGCATGTACGCCGCGACGACCGCAGGCCTTATGCCCGCGAGCCGAAAATCGATTGCTTCGCCCGTCGAGTGCTTCCCGGCGTGTTCCCGCCACCCGGACACCACCGACAGCCGCTCTGCGCCGAAGTGGTAAGCGGCTTTGAACACGAGCTGCTCCGCTCGGAGCGACAGCTTGTGCACGTCGGGCTCCCGCGACGCCACGCGCTCGAACGCCGCGCGTGCCTCCTCGTCGATTTCACCGAATCGGTCGTATAGCGAAATGCGAGCAGACTCCCTCGTGCTGGCATTGGTGACGAGGATCGGCGCGAGAGCGCTCGCCCACGAAGCCACGCGCTCTTCCTTCGCCGCGGCCGCGAGTGGCATCTCCGTTCCAACACGCGCTGCGACGAGCGGGCGGGCCGGAGCATCGCGTGCGACGAAGATCGAGAGGCCCACGAGCACGAACAGGAAACGGGAGGCGAACCTCCTTCGGAGTGGGTGTTTCCCGTTCGACGGCATAGAGGAGGGTGCTTCAGAATCGGCCGGCGACTCCGAGCGACGCCCCACCCGGCTCCGGGCCGACGGCCGGGGTGACGCTTACTTCGCGCTCGGAGGTCCCAACAAAGTACCATGTCGCGAGGACCGTCGTCACGAGCGCAAAGCCGATCGCCCCTCCGACGTCCGTGTATGCCAACGTACGAACATTGCTGTACGTTTGCGAGTGGGCCGCCGGCCGCGGGCTTTCTCCCGAATAGCGCGTGTAAAGATTGCCCTCGTAGAGATAGAGGGGCACCGCCGCGATTCCCGCCGCCAGCGCGACCCCGCCGCTCACAGCGATGAGCGGCCACGGGAACGGGTGGAACGTCTCGCGGTGCGTTGCGATGTGCGGGGCGGG
>JBAULD010000835.1:0-1714 GCA_049578005.1 Polyangiaceae bacterium | reverse complement strand
ACGACCGAAGAGTTGCAAGCGGACCTCTGGTTCGCGAACTACCCGTGAGCCTCGGGTCCGCTCTGATGGGTCCGGGGTCGTCCAGCGCGGACGGCCCTTCGGATTCCGTCGAACTGGGCGAGATGCTCTCCGTCGATGACGCGAGCAAGGCGCTTTTGCGCGCCGTGAAAGCGAACGACGTCGACGGAATCACCAACGCGCTGCGGCTCGCGTACGCGGCCTGCCAGAGCGAGTACGAGGCCGCCGGCACCGACGAGGGCTAGATGGCCCGTCTAGTTCTACTCTCTGATTTGCAAGCTCGTGTCCAGAAACGCGCGGACATCGCGGGTGCGACCGTGTTTATTCCGCTCACCGACATCACCCAGTACATCAACAATGGGTGGGCGAGAATCTACGGCTTGCTGGTCGAGACCGGCGAGAACTACTACATGCAGCAACCGGCGTTCACCTGGAACACGGCTGCAAATCAGGACACGTATTATACGACGGCGTCGATTCTCGGGCCTACGGGAACGAATATTCTCCCGATCGACGTCTACAAAATCAAAGGCATCGACGCGCAGACGCAGCAGGGGCGTTGGATCAATTGCGCGCGCTATGAGTTTGAGTCGCGCAACGATTACCAGGCGACGGATTTTTCGTGGCCGCTGCAGCCCATGTACGATGCGATGGGAAGTGGAAACAATTTCGCGATTCGATTCATTCCACCACCCAGCGCTACGGCCGTGCCTATGCGAATGTGGTATTACAACAATTGCCCACTGCTCGTAAACGGTACGGACACGATCGACGGGGGCAACGGGTGGGAGGATTACGCGGTCGACTACGCGGCGCACTACTGCGCGGTGAAGGACGAGAATTGGGACCTCGTCAACGTGCTCGCGCAGAGCATGGCGACCATGGAAAACCGCATCAAGGCCGAAGCCGCAAACCGCAACGCCGGGCTCGGCGTAAAGGTCCGGCGTTCGCCGCGGTACAAGCGCACGGGATGGCCGTGGCCGGGCGGCGGCGGATGGTACATCATCCCAGTACTCCTGAGGGTACTATTGCGTGCTACTCTCGGCGGTCATGAGCAACTGCATTGTATGGAGTCAGGGCCGATCGCGGGATGGGTATGGGAAGATCAAGCGAGGGGGGAAGACTTTCCGCGCTCATCGCTGGGTGTGGCAGCAAGCGCACGGCTCAATCCCGGCTGGGATGGTCGTCATGCACACGTGTGACAATCCGCCCTGCATCAATCTTGAGCATCTTCGCCTGGGAACGAACGAGGAGAACATGCGCGACATGGTCGCGAAGGCCCGGCAAATCCACGGCGGAAGGCACCATAGCGCGAAGGTTTCCGAGCAAGACGTGCGCGAGATTCGCGCGCGTTGCGCTGGCGGAGAAACGCAGACGGCTGTGGGTGCGGTTTTTGGGCTCACGCAGAGGGCAGTCGCAAAGATTGTTCATCGACTGAGCTGGAAACACGTGGACTGACGTGCCGGGCCCGAACGATGCGATCAAGCCGAAGGTAACGTCCGTCGTCTACCAGGGGCAGCAGGGCCCCGTGGTGACCGCCGAAGAGATCATCCCGTTCCGGGAGGAGATCTACTCCGCCGAAATGCTGTCGAACGATGACGGCACGGCGGACCCAAAGAAAATCTCGATGTCGCTCATGAAAATGCAGCGGCATGTGGCCGAGACATCCAAGGGCTCGCGTAGCATTCCTCCGCTC
>JBAULD010000834.1:0-1624 GCA_049578005.1 Polyangiaceae bacterium | reverse complement strand
GTTCTTCGCCGAACGCGACGTTCTATGCGCTTTCTGCAGAGAACGGGGCCACACAAGCCTGCGCACCACACGACATAAAGATCCGTCGGCCGGGCCTCGCTGGTTATCTCGATCGCCCCGAAATTGTGCGCCGGATCGTCGATTTTCGGCTTAGCACCATCCCTAACGACCGATGGGGCGAACCGCTCGATGCGATGGTCGCCCGCGTCCTAGCGCTGGACATTGAGCAGCGCCTACCGCGCAGCATTACCTTCACCGAGGACGGTTCAATCACCGCGGATGCGGATGCTACCGTAGAAATCGACCTGCAACGTTTCGACGGGGGCAGCGACGGGAACGTGATTCTCTTGGCCAAAGTTGCCGTGACTCTCGGCACGATGCAAGCGCCTTCGACGTCTCGCACCATCGCTCTTCGAGAAAAGCCGAGGGAGGCTACGACGTCGGCGCTCGTTGCGACGATGAGTGACTTGCTCGCTCAGCTGGCTGACTATATTGCCGGGGGGATTTGTCGGTCAGTCCACGAAGGTTCGCCCCAAAACGACTAGGATCCCGCGTCGAGAATACGAGCAATCGCCCTCGGCGATTGCGCTCGTCACCGCGAGCCCGCGGTCCCCAAGTTTTCGCCGGGATCCGCCCGAACACCGAACTCGCGCCCGCGACCGCGGGTCAAGGGAGCCCAAGCCGCCGAACGCGGCCAGGGGCCCCTCGACTCAAACGGTGGTTATTGTCTCCGATCGCAAGTGCCGCGTGCCTATTTCAAACACATCCGATCCGTCCGGCACTTCTCCATGCGAGTGATCGTATCGAGGGGGTGACTGCACTCCTCGTTTTTGATTGCAGCCACGCAATGGTCCACTTCGTTTCGGTCGATGCCATGCGGACAATTGTACGTGTTCAGATCATTCGCGATGCTCCCTCGCATTTGATCCATGCAGACGTTCGGAGACGCATACTTCTGGCCGCCCCCGACGTTGTTGCAGGAGCGCTCACGATCGCAGCGAGCCGCGGCCAACTCTTGGACGATCTCCGCGTCGGCGGTTGAGGCTTGCCCGCTCGTGGCACCCACCCGCGCTCCTTCCATTGCGCTGGTGCCCGGCGCCACGGCGTCGCTCCTATTACTGTGGTCGCAGGCAAAGAGGTATCCGGCTGCGAAAATTGCGAAAGATGCAGTTCGACGTGTGTTCATGAAAACGCGTACAAGCATGAGTCGCGCCAACACGCGACGCCCACTTGCGGGTGCCCAACGGCATTTTCTGCGTTGAGTGGTTTTCGGAAACTTTGGGTCCCCGGACGGCGATCACATTCCTCCCGTGGGGTGGACCGCGGTCAGGGCCATGCGTAGGTCACCTTGCCACATAAAACTTGATTCCTCGCGGAGGATCGCCACAGCCTTCCCACCAGACGCACATCCGGCTGAGATCGAACGCTCTCCTCTTATCTTATTCGTTCGACGCCAGGAGCCGCGCGATCGGACTCCTATTCGCGCGCAACATCAAAGCGAGCAATATTTTACTCGATGACGCGCGCCGCCAAATACGGCCATTGACCTCACATGAACGTCCACATTGCATCCCGGTATGCCGATTGCATGAGTCAGACTAAATGTTCCACTCACTTGCTCGTT
>JBAULD010000833.1:0-5850 GCA_049578005.1 Polyangiaceae bacterium | reverse complement strand
CATCTGGGTCATGTAGTTGACCGCCTCGGTGACGCTGAGTGGACCTCCGGGCTGCCCACGGGTTCCGCCGCCCTGCGCGGCGTCGTAGTACTGGTAGAAGTCGGGCTCCATCTCCCAGATGATGGGGCGCGTCGTTCCGCAGGCGGCCGCAAACCCTTGGGCAAAAGCCTGGTAGCGCGGAAGGACGTCCGACGTGAAGTTCTGGCGGAGGTAGTCCGCACCTTTGGTGCATAGATCGGAGGCAGGACTGCAAGTCGCGTTGTTCGCGTTGCAGTCGCTCAGGCACCAGCCCGGCTTGCCGCGGGCGGTGAACGAAATGATGTACGCGACGAGGGCGGGCACTTTGCCTGCCAGCGTGCCGCCTGGGCTCGTGTCGGTGCAGACCCCGTTCTCGTTGAACGTGGCGGCGGTGCCGATCCAACCGGAGGTGAAGAGATCGAGCTGAGAAATCAGCGACGACCCTCCCGCTTTGGCGACCGTATCTTGCGTGCCGAAGTGAAACCGGCACTGGCTGAAGGTGTTGTTCATGCTCGTACGCGCGGTCGAACCGGCTGCGCAGGTGACTGTCCCCGACCCGGAGCCGGACCCCGAGCTCGACCCGGGCCGTATGCCGCCATCCACTCCAGAGCCCGAGCCTGACTTTGCACCCGAACTCGATCCCCCGGAACCAGATGCCCCGGCGCCCGAGCTCGAACTCGCACCGGAGCCCGCTGAACCCGAACTCCCCGAGGCTCCGCCGCCCGAACCAGAACTTGACGACGACCCCGAACTGGGTCCCGAGCTCGATCCCGGAGCCGGATTCGACCCGAACCCCGAACTCGTCGAAGACCCCGAGCTCGATGGGGCGCCCGAGTTCGACCCCGTGCCGGAGTTCACTTCGGACCCAGAGCTCGACCCCGAGGCTGCGGCTGCCCCGGGGGGCGCGGCCGGCTGGGAGGAGCCGCAGGCCGCGGCGAGGCATGCGGCGAAGATACCGGCGAAAGTGGGTCGGATATGGATCACGTCTACTCTACTGCCGCAAAAGTTCAGATGCGGCAACGGCCGTTCGCGCGTGCAACGCAGCCCTCGAGTCGATTGGGCCCCGCTGCCCTGCCCCCTCGTCAGATCTGGGCGAAGCGGCCGCTCCGGAACGCGGCCTCCAGGAGCTGATCGACACGGCCTATCAATTCCTTCGCGCGCGGATCGGACGACGATCCGAGCGCGGTCTTGACCTCACCCAGCGCCTTGAGCTGGCTGAAGAGCTGCAGGTCGTTGAGACCGCCGGGACCTGCCAGCACTTGCCGAACGCGCTCGATCTCCCCGGCGAGCGCCTCGATGCCCACGCCCACGGCGCCCACGCGCCGCGAATTGGGATTCTCGCGATAATGCGCGTCGAGGACCGGCGTGACGATGGCGTCGAGGATTTGTGCCTGTTCTTCGTTGTTCCAAACGTGTTTGAGCACGAAGAAGTCGCTCGCGTCCGGCCGGTCACGGCCGTCGAGATAGGCGCTGGCCGCAAAGAGCTTGAGAAGCTTGACGACACGCCGGTCGCTCAGGGTCACACCTTCGGCGCGAATCTGGAATGCGAGGCCTTTGTAGAGAGAGAAGAATTCCTCGTCGAACAGAGTCTTCTGGAGGAGGCCGCGTTGCAGCTCGACGAGTTCGTGAGCCGTGGCCAGCGGGCGAAAGTCCGGCCCCTCGAAAACGTCGGCCGCGGCGCGCACTTCGAGGTCCAGGCCTTTCTGCAGCAAGTCCTGGAAATGATAGGCGTCGAGGTTGTCGTTGCGAATGCGCAAGATGAAGCGGTCGAAAATGGCCGTCAGCGTCTCGTCGCCCGGCACTTCGTTCGATGCCCCGAACGCGCTCAAGAGCGGACATTTTATGACGTGGTTGCCGCTCGTGTACCGCCGCTCGTTGAAAAGGGTGAGCAGCGCGTTGAGGATGGCCGAGTTCGATTTGAAGACTTCGTCGAGAAAGACGATTTCCGCGTCGGGGAGCATTCCTTCGGTCCGCCGCTCGTAACGCCCCTCGCGAAACGCACCGATGTCGACCGGGCCGAAGATTTCGTTCGGCTCTGTGAATCGCGTCAACAAATATTCGAAATAGCGGGCATGGATCAGACGCGCGAACGTTCGGATGAGGGCGCTCTTCGCCGTGCCCGGAGGTCCGATGAGGACGGCGTGCTCCCCCGCGATCGCCGCGATGAGAAGGAGCCGTATCACTTCGCTCTTTCCGAGGAAGCGCTGCTCGAGCGCGCGCCCCAAGTGGGCGAGACGCGACGGCAGCGTGTCTTCTTCGGGCTGCTTGGGCGAAGCGACCGCCATCAGAGCACCGGGGCCCGGGCAACCTCGACCGCCGGTGCCGTGCCGCTCGCGTCGCCCGATGCGGCTCGGTAGAACGTCGTTCGGAGGTTCCGGAAATAGAGGACCGCGTCGAGCGGAACGGTTCCCGAAGGAGACCCGGAGGGAAGCGGGACGAACAGGGCCTGCGCCTTCCCCGCCGGAACGCGGACGTCGAACGGAACGCGAGTCGCTTCGCTGAGCTCGTGGCCGTAGAGAACCGTTCCATCTGCCGTCGCGATGTCGATCCCGAGGCGAGCCGCGCCGGGGCCGAGGAGCCCATCGGCACCGGGTCCGCCGACCGGCGCGAGACCGGTCGTCCCTCCGTCCGCCGCGATCGGCTGTAGTTCGACCCACGCCTCGCGCAGATCGGTCACTCCGGTCGGAAACCCGTGACCGACGCCCACGTTGTGAACGGTCACGAGAACGCCTCCGGCGACGGACTGCGCGTCGAGCGACAGGACCCCGGTGAGTACGTTCATTTGCTCCGCCTGGAGGGCGGGGTTTGCGAAGTGCGTAGAAACGTAGACATTGCCTCCGGGGAAATGGTGATCGGCAATCCCGCTCTGGCTCTTTGGCATATGACAATCGACGCAGCGCTTCGCTCCGACGTACGGACTCGCGTGGTATTCGTCGAGGGTCGAGATCGCGACGAGCCCCGTGCCCGGCACGAACTGCTGGTGGCACCCGCCGCAGAACTCCGGCTGTCGCAACGTGTCCAGCGACGCGAGCGCCCAGGCTTTGTGGTCCACGGTCCAGTCGTGCGCGCTCGCCGAGAGGTCCCCGTTGCCGCCCGCTCGGATCGGTCGATCCACGTCGTGGCAACCCAAGCACGTAACCCCGCTCGGATGCTGCGCGGCCGATGCCGTTCGCCCGGCCTGGAGCGACACGTCGCCCGCCCGCGCGTTGGCCGGATCGTGGCATCCCGCGCAGAGGCGCGTGTACTCCGGGCCGACGGACGCGCCGAGGAGTCCCCGCTCGACGTCCACTCCGTGAAGAAACATCGGGTCTTCGGCCGCATGGGCGTGCACGCTCTCTTGCCAGGCAGCGTACTCGTTCGGATGGCAGCGACCGCAAAACGCCGTGTCCGACTGCGCGTAGGCACCGGCGTCGACTCCGGCAACGGATGGCACCTGACCGCTGGTCGAGTATTGAAGCCAGGCGGGAGTCTTGGGTAGGTCGGCGGCGACCACGGTGGCGAGCTGGGTCGCCATCTGCGCGGCTTGGACGTAGGCGGCGTCGCTGCCAGGCTGG
The DNA here is from genome assembly GCA_049578005.1 of Polyangiaceae bacterium. Lineage (GTDB taxonomy): Bacteria > Myxococcota_A > Polyangia > Polyangiales > Polyangiaceae > Palsa-1150. Next base: position 2,278 of record JBAULD010000833.1, on the reverse strand, counting down.
TTGGGATCGACCTGTCCTTCGCGATCGGTGCCGGTGCGGTCGGGTGCGAGGCCGCCCTGATCGAGCAGAGCGACCAGAATGTCGTGCGGGTCGAAATTCGAATCCGGCGACGTGGCGAAGTGATCGCCCAGCCCGATATGGCCAATTTGTGCGTCGGTCTGCGGGTCGTGCGGAACGAGCGCCTCGAAGAGCCGGAGGTTGTTCGAGTCGAACCCGTCGAGGTGACAGCCGCCGCACGACATCCAGTTGTTCCCGGTCGTCGCCAGAGCGCCTTTGGCCGAGTTCGCTCGAAAGAACAGCGTCGATCCGGCGCGCTTTTGCGGGTCGACGGGGTCCTTCTGAACGAGCGGGATCGGCTCTCCGTACGGCGTCGTGAACGCCAAGAGACTCCCATCGCCGGTGTCGAGCGTGACCATCGTGTGCGACTCATCGCAGACGACGAAGAGGCGCTGTCCCGTGTCGTCGAGCGTGAGGCCCGACGGATGATCGCATTGGTCGCCTCCGACGCCCCGGAGGAGCCGCGTGGCCCGCCCCTCGATCACGCCGAACGCAAGCAAGTCCTCGCTACCGCAGGCCAGCGCCCACGCGATCCCGCCGTTCGGGTGCATCGCGATCGCGCAGAGCTGGGAGACAACCGCGGGCTGCCCGTCGCTGTCCTGGATCTCGATCGCGTCGAAGAGATTCTTGCGGCCGGCGATCGCGCCGGAAGGATCGCTCGGATTGGTCTGCTGCTCGACGCGCCCGGCGAGGTCGACGACGCTGATCGCCGGAAACAGGGTCTCGTTGAAGACGAACGGATGGGTCGGCGCGAGCAGCTCGTGGGGCACCCAGGCGTGCGAGCCGTCCGGGGTGAGCGCCAACGATTCCAAGCCCAGTGGCTTGCCGTTCGGCGTCGTGAGATCGGAGAAGGGCTCGTCGGCGAGCGAGACGTCTGCGACCACCGCTCGGCTGTCCAGATCGACGACGGTGACGTCGCCGTCGATCCGGTGCGTGACATACAATTCGCTGCGGCGGCCCGAGACGGCGAGCCCGGCGGGGAGGCGGCCCACGTCGACGGTCGTGACCACTTCGCCGAGCGTGCGGTCGACGATGGCGACCGCTCCGTCGTCTTCGAGGGCGACGTAGAGCCAGCGTGGGTTGGCCGCGTCCCACACGCAGGACCGCGGATGCGTCCCGAGCGGCAGCACACGTCGAGGTTGGCCGGTGTCGGCATCGACGAGCGTCACCGTCGCCGCGCTGCGGTCGACCGCCGCAATCCAGAGGAAGTCGGGGCTGAGCGCGATCGAACGGATGTCGCTCCCGAGCGGTGTCTCATGGATGACCTGGCGGGACTCCACGTCGACGTAGCTGATCGTCCCCGCGTCGCCGTTGGCCGTCCAAACACCGCCGCGCAGCGGGTCGAAGACCACTGACGACGAAGACGCGTTGATCCGATTGCCCGAGGCAACGGCGGCCGGCGGCTGCGCTTCGAGGGGAGCGATAGGCGGGCTCGCGCCCGCGTCGTCCGTCGGGATGGGGGCGGGAAAGTGCTCCTGGCAGGCAGCCAGAAGGACGGCCGAGCCAAGGGCGAGATAGCCGAAGGCGAAGTGGGCCGCGCGCACGACGGAGGAATGTACGGCAACGAGAGACCAAGTCGAGCCGATCGCGCGCAAGCCGCCGACTACGCCGCTCGGTCGGCGACCGGCTCTACCGGCGTTCGCGGGTAGCTCTCGTCGCTCGACAGATCCGACTCGATCGCGGCCATCAGGGCGAGGACGGCGTCGTCCTTCCACGGGCGACCGACGACCTGAACCCCGACTGGAAGCCCAACGCTCGCGGCGTCGACCTCGGCCGCCTGCACGAAAAGCCGATCGCGATTCGCCGTCCCCCGCGACCCGGTCTCCGCGGCGAGCACCCGCGTGACGGGCACGACGCCAGCCGGAAACTGGGTCACGTTGAAGACCATCGAATAGCTCGAAGCGAGCGTGAACCCCTTGGACCCGCCGTGAGGAAGCGCCGGAGTCGCGTACGCCGGGCAGACGAGCGCGTCGACGCCTTCGCGGTCCATGGCCTCGACGAAGGTCGTCGTGTACTGGCGGAGACGATCGGTGAGCCGCCAGAGCTCGTCGACGCTCTTTTCGCCGATCGAATCGAGGAGGAGCGCCATGCTTGCCTGACCCATCGCACGGGCGACCATAGCGCCGACCCTCCGCAAACGAGCCGGTGCCGTCGCCACTCGCCGTAAGTCCACGAGCGACGGGTCGACCGCGCCGCCCGCGAGCGCGGCCACGATGCCCGC
>JBAULD010000832.1:0-8981 GCA_049578005.1 Polyangiaceae bacterium | reverse complement strand
CGTCCGCGCCGGGCGTTCGGGGGGCTCGTCGATCCTGCTCGCGGGCTATGTGGTCAATTCGATCTCGGGCGCGTGCATCATGCTCATCGAAGCGATCGCGCCGAGCCGAGTCCAGCCCGTCGTCTGGTGGCTCATGGGGTATCTCGACGTCCCGTCCTGGGGTCAGCTCGCTTTCGTGAGCGCCTACGTCGCGTGCGGGCTGGCCGTGCTCCTCGTCGACGCCGGGCGGATGAACCTTCTGTCGCTCGGTGACGAGCCGGCGGCGACCCTCGGGGTCGACGTGCGCGCGCTCGAGCGCCGCACCTTCTTCGCGTGCGCCGCGGTGGTCGCCGCCGTCGTGAGCGTGACGGGGCTCATCGGCTTCGTGGGCCTCGTCGTGCCGCAGGCCACGCGGCGCGTGCTCGGGCCCGACCTGCGAGTGGTGCTTCCCGCGTCGGCGATGGTCGGCGGTGCCACCCTGGTTGCCTGCGACCTTCTCGTCCGCGTCCTCGCGCAGTACGTACACACGGAGCTGCCCGTCGGGGCCGTGACCTCGCTCCTCGGAGGGCCCGTGTTCTTGGTCCTGCTGACTCGCCGCCGGAGTTAGGCCGCGACGGGCCGCCGGGGCTTTTCCGGAGAGGCTCGGTTGCAGTTTGCCAACCTCAGGGCTACCGGAAGAGGCCATGCTTCTCATCGGCCAATTCGACTCGCCGTTCGTGCGACGAGTCGCGATCGCCCTCCACCACTACGGGTTCATCTACGAGCATCGGCCGTGGTCGGTCTGGGCGCAGGCCGAGGAAGTGGCCAAGTTCAACCCGCTGCGGCGCGTGCCGATCCTCGTCTTGGACGACGGAGAAGTGCTCGTCGAGAGCTGGGCCATTCTCGACGCCCTCGACGAGATCGCAGCCGACGAGCGCAGGCTTCTTCCTCGGAGCGGGGCCGTACGACGCGCCGGGCTCCGCGTCAGTGCCCTGGCGACCGGGCTCGCCGACAAGGCCGTCAGCCTTCTTTACGAGCGCGTTCTTCGCGGCGACGGCCTCCGTAGCGCCGTTTGGACCGATCGCTGCCGAGCCCAGATCACGGCGACGCTCGAGCTCCTGGAGAAGGAACGCAACGCGGCCGGGGGGCCATTTTGGTTCGGCACGCTATCCCACGCGGACGTCGCGGTCGCATGCGCGCTGCGGTTCGTGCGCGAGGCGCATCCCGGGCTATGGACTGAAGCGGGGTATCCGTCCTTGAGCGCCCACGCGGAGCGCTGCGAGGCCATGCCGCTCTTCCAGAGTGCCGTTCAGGCACTTCACGTCGCGGTGTGAGGGAGAGCAAGCGCGTCGACCAATCTCGGAACGTCTCGCTCCGGCACGGCGCAGAGCGCCACTCGGAGCGCCCCGCCGCCGCCACTTCGTACCTGCGGCACGACGTACACACCGTGGGCACGCATCGCCTCGGCCTTTTGCCGAGGTCGATCGTCGAAGACCGTGACGAAAAACCCTCCGTCGTAGCGCGGATACCGAAGGTGGCGCTCCTGCGCGTGGCGGTTGAACGCATCGACCCGGGCTCGTAGCCGGGCCTTGAGCGCGTCGCGCTCGAGGCTGCACGCCCGAGACAACTCCGGATCGGAGAGAAGGCGAGTGATCGCCACGAGCCCTCCGCGGTTGCAGTTCGACCAGGTTCCGCGGCTCGAATAGCTGAGCGCTGCCTCCAGCTTCGCGCGCTCGACCCGTTCGCCGACGCACGCGACGAGGGCGCCGACGCGAAGCCCATAATGCGTGAACGACTTGCTCGCGCTCCACGCAAAGAGGACCGTCGCGCGGCCGAGCAGCGGGCGGAGTTGACGCAAGAGGGCGCGCGGATCGCGCGCGCTGTACAGAAAATACGCCAAGTCCACGAGGAGCGTGACGGGGCCCTCGTCCCCTCGGGCGGCGACACACGCGACGATCGCGCGCCACTCCTCGTCGGTCATCGAGTAGCCCGTGGGGTTGTGGCACGGGTCATTGACGACGACGAGCGCCCTGCCCTGCGCCTTCAGCAATCGCGCGAGCGCCTGATCGAGCGCCGCCACATCGAGCCCGCCGTCGGATCGGAACATTTCGAACGTCTCGAGACGGCGCTCGGCCTCGTCGCAGAGGATTCCGTACGGCCCCCAGAACCAGCTCGTCGTCAGCAGCGCGTGACCGGGTTCGAGAAAGTTCGTGATCGCGTGCCGCAGCGCCCCGGATCCGCCTGGCGTGGCGACGGCGACCGCGGCGGCCTTGAGCTCCGGCTCACCGGCGAGGAGGTCGTCCACGACCGACCGCAGAAACTCCGGCGTCCCGGCGATGGGGGCGTACGTGGCCCACTCGACCGGCGGGACTTCGCGCACCGCGCGCGCGGCGCTCGACAGGATCGACAGCGCCCCGTCGTCGTCGAGGAGGACGCCGATCGATGCGTCGACGATGGATTCGCCGCGGCGTTTGCGGTCGGTCGCCTCCGCATGCAGCGCAAAAATGGGGTCGTCGGCCGGTCGTCCCTGGTGGGACGCAATGAGGTGCATCACGCGGGTTCTTCCTTATCGCGCGGCTGTCAGTTTGTCACCGACGGCGCCCGGCATCGGTTGGCGGTGACAGCTTGGCTCGAAGCGCGCGGCCGAATCCGTCGTGGATTGCGCGCCACCCATGGAATTCCGAGTGGCACGTCGTATGCTGACCCATCGCCCACGATGGTTCGCAGCACCCGCCTTTGCGCGTTCCCGCTCTTGTTGGCGTTCTTCTTCGCCGCGGAACCCGCACGGGCGCAAACGACGACTGCGGCTTCGAATGCCACGGTGTCGGGGAGCGCGCAGCCCTATCCGGATCGCATCGTCAACGGCGTCGACCAAGGATACAGCACGCGCCCCCAGAACTTGACGCCGCTCGGGATCAACTACACCGACTGCATTTCGGACATGGTCCTCAGCTTCAACGTCGTCGTGTCCGGATTCGACGGCTCCGAGAACCTCCAGGTGTGGGCGAGCAAGTCCAGCGACTGCACCGCAGCGACCGATCGAGGCGCTTTGGGCGCCGTCGCGGCGACCTGCTGGCCGGTCGCTCCCAACTATTGGCTCACGGGCCCCATCTACCAGACGTCTGTGAGCCTGACCTTTAATGTACGCGTGCAAGACCTCGTGGGGCCGCAGAACGCGGAGCTCTTCCCCCCCACCTATAAAGCCCAGGGACCGGAGGCGTGCAACGCGCAGTCGAGCTTCGCGGCTGTGCCTCTCACGATTAACTTCGTTCCTGTGGATTCGAGCGGAAATTACGACGGCACCGCCTACCAGTTCAGCCAGCCGACGGACCTGGTCGGCCCACCCGCCCCGATGGGCGTGTCACTCACGGTCGGCGATACGCTCTTGTTCGCGAGCTGGGGCCTGAACACCGACTCCGACACGTCCGGGTACGACGTCTACATCGATCCCATCCCCGGCCACGAGGGCGCGTTGAGCAGCATCGCCGATGCGACCGTGCTCGTGTGCCCGGACACGGGGGTGGCCAGCAGCCCCGACGCGGGGGACGCCGGAGATAGCGGCGACGGCGGGGACGGAGACCCCGCCGACACGGGGGACGATACGGGCGGAGATGACGGGACGGCCGACGCCGGAGACGACGGTTCGGCGGATGGCGACGACGGTTCGGCCGATGGGAGCGACGGCTCGGCCGGGGTAGACGCCGACGCAGGGGTCGTCAGCACGCCCGTCGATGCCGCTTGCTACTTCCTCAACGTCGGGGGCAGCAACGGCGCTACCGGCAGCTGCTCGAGCGTCGTGCTCACCAGCGGCATCGTGCAAGACAGTGGTGCCGCGGTCGCCGTGGAAGAGTTGGATGACGCCGGCAACGTGATCGACTCGGGATCGTCCCCGACCGGAAGCGGCGGCATCTCGACCATTCCGGCCGCAAACCTCGTCGGCGCAAGCAACGGCGGTGTGACCGTCCCCGACCGCTCGACCGGCAGCTACACCATCACCGGGCTCAAAGACAGCGTCACGTACAACGTGGCCATCGCGGCCGTCGACGCGTTCGGCAATATCGGCCCCCCGTCGACCGAGACGTGCAACGCGCCCGCTCCCATCGAAGACTTCTGGAAAATCTATCGCGACGACGGCGGAAATGCGGGCGGGGGCCTCTGCTCGCTCGAAACGATCGGCGCGCACGTCCCTTCGACGACAGGCCTTCTCCTCTTCGGCGGCTGCGGCGCGCTCTTTGTGCGTCGACGCATGGCTCGGCGCCATATGCGCCGTGGGCCGGTCGACACCCGCAGGAACCCGCAGTGAACGTCGCGACGACGAGAAAGAGGCTGGCGCTGCTTGCAGCGGCCGGTGTGTCCATCGTCCCCGGCCTTGGTCGGGCGCAGGACGGAGCCGAGCAGGCCTTGGCGAGCCGGCACCAGAGCTACCAGTCGCCTCAATACTTCGCCCTCGAACTGCGCTTCTCGCCGTTCACACCGGACATCGACAGCGACCCCGCGCTCCACGGAGCCGCACCCTACGCGACGGCGTTCGGGACGAACGCTCGGCTCCTCATCGCCGCCGAGTTCGACTGGCAAGCCGCTCGGATCCCTCACGTCGGCACGATCGGGCCTGGGGTGGGCATTGGGTACGTTTCGGCAAACCGACTCGCGGCGCTCGCTCCACCGCTGACCGGGATTTCCGGCGAGACCACGACACTCGAAATCTTTCCCGTATACGCGGTCGGCGTGTTGCGGGTCGACGTGCTCTGGCGCGAGGTCGGCATTCCGCTCGTCCCGTACGCCAAGCTCGGCGTCGGAGCAGCCTACTGGCGCGCATCGAACACGCTCGGCACGTCGCACTATCAAGGAGAGAGCGGATTGGGGAGCTCCGCGGGGACCCAGCTCGCGTTCGGGCTCGGGCTCAACCTCAACGTGCTCGACGAGTACGCAGCCCGAAACTTCGACGAATCGGCCGGCGTCAACAACACGTACTTCTTCACCGAGTGGTCGCGGTCGGACTTCAACGGCCTCTGGTTTCAGCAGAGCGTACTGCGAGCCGGTGGGACATATTGGACGTTCGGGCTGGCTTTCGAGTTCTAGTATTCGAGGCTTTCGTCGCCGTCGCGACACGCATTCGTCGAGTTCCTGACTTCGCGGAAGGACTTGCGGGAAGCACGCCAGTTCGGCGAATCCGAACGCGGATGCGGGGCACGGACGAGTGCATCTCGTTATGGCGCAGCACGCATCCGCCCCAGCGTGGCATTCCGCCACGTGGCGGAAATGGCCGCGCTCGTCACTTGACTCGTGTTTTCGAGTACTTGCCGAGCTTTGCGAGGGGCACGAGCACTGCAATGAGCCCCGACGCAACGCGGCTCCTGAGTCCTTTTTCAAGACGACTCGCGGCCCGCGAACGCAGCGCCCCGACATTCCGACTCGCATCGACGTGCGAGCGCGTGAGCGCGTTTGTCCATCGCGCGGGGAATCGGTCGAAACACATGAAACCAAACCAAACTTTCGAAGGAGATCAAGAAATGACGACGCAGAACGGCTCCGAGCGTCCGAAGAGCAACCGTGGCTTTGCCTCGATGGATACGGGCAAGCAGCGCGAAATCGCGAGCAAGGGCGGGAAGGCGGCGCACGCCCAGGGTCGCGCGCACGAATTCACCCCCGATGAAGCTCGCACCGCGGGTCGAAAGGGAGGAGAAGTCGTGAGTCGCGATCGCGCCCACATGGCGGCAATCGGCCGTGCCGGTGGCCAGGCACGTGGACGCAACCGCGCCCTGCAAGCGTCGCGCAGCCCCCAGCCGCGCGTCGAAGTGAGTCCGTCGAACGGCGCGGGGACGGCTCACTCCGCGATCCACGCCAGCGCGACGCCCGCTGAATAGCGTGCCGTGCCCCCCCAACCGCATTTCCACCCGCCTCGGGTCCCCCGCGGGGCGTCGCGGGGCGGGGGGACGGTGAGGGGAAGCCGCGCGACGGAACCGAGCGAGCGCTCGGACCGCACCAGCACAAGGCCGCGCGGCGCCAAAGGATCGTCGTCGTCAAGCGGTTGACGCTGAACGCCCCGGACTGGAGTCTGGGGGTCCCGCCTTACTGGACGGCGCCCGCGGCCATCCGCGCGGGATCCGTCAGCCGGGTCACCGCCTTCCTCCAGTCATCGTCCAGACCTTCGACGGGAAGCAATCCGGTAAAGGGGCATTCTTTGGGGACGCAGAGAACGTTGGCTTGGGGCTGATAACGCCCGAATACGTTTTCCTTGTTCGCGAAGAAATTCTTCGGGTTGTAATACGCCGCAACCTGCCAAAAGGCCTTGTACCCAATCGCGGCGACCGCTTCGAGTACCTCCCGGGAGCGCTCGATGGTGTCGTTTTCGAGGAATAGCGCCGGTCGGCACCTCGCGATCGTCTCTTTCGCACCCGCGATGACTTTTGCCTCCATCCCTTCGACGTCAACTTTGATGAGCGCACAGCGGGCGAGCCCGAGCTCGTCGATCGGGACCACGTCCACGAGCTCGCCCTTTTCGTCGCCGGACGGCGTCGCGGCACCGAAGTTGAGGACCTGACGTGGGTTCATCATTGGAAACTTGAGCCGACCGCGCTCTTCGCCTACGGCCGTGCAGAAGCAAGTGACGTTCGTCAGGCCGTTGAGCGCGACATTTCCACACAACGTTTGGAATACCAGGCGCTGGGGCTCGAACGCCACGACGACACCCGTTTCGGTCACCTTGTTGGCGAAGTAAATCGCATGCGTGCCGATGTTTGCCCCGACGTCGACCACCACGTCTCCGGGCGAAAGAATTTGCCCGAGCACCGCTACTTCGTCATTGCACCACTCGCCGTAGAGGTCCAGCGAGCGGCCAATGAAGGCGTCGTTCACGTTGTACATCATGGTCCCATGCCGGCACTTCTTCACCGCCATGTGGGTCGACTCTACGAGTCGCGTCGGGAACTTCGAGCGATCGGCCATGAAAGACGACTCAGCAATGCGCGTGCCGAGCCCGACAGTTTGTGCATCGGGCCAAGCGACCGAAACCCGGTCGCAACGGAGGCTCACTCACCCGGTAACGCGCCCCACTTACCCGGTAACGAGGCCCACTCGAACGGCCGGCCATTGCCGGAACTTGCCCAAGTAACCGCTAGCCTGCCTTCGTTTGTGCTTTGAACGCCTCGAGCGACGCCCCGCAGAGACACAAATCGGGCACGTGCTCCTTGTGATACACGCGCTCGCAGCGCGGGCAAACCCGCGCGTCCGGCTCGTACGCGATCACCGTACCGCTCGCAGCGCAATGCTTGCCCACGACCTGCGGCGGGTCCATGACGAGCGACACGCCGGCGTCTGTTTGCGCTTCGGGGAGCTGGACATCCACAGGAAGCTGCACAACCGCCGGTACGCGCTCGCGCGCTTCTTTGACGATCCATGCGGCGGCTTGCGGATAGCTGGCGAGCGAAGCCACGACCGTCATCGCAGTCCCGGCGTCGTCCTTGCCCGTCACGCGTACGGCACCGTCGCTCCAGACGATGCGCTCGACCGCGTACCACGGCATACGCCGCACACCGCTCCGCTCGACGGCCAAACCTCCATCGCCAACGCGCAAGGGGGCCTCGCCGCTCGTGCCGATCCAGATCGCGATCCCGACCAGGACCGCGCCAGCGGCGAGGACGTACGCCGCGTACTTGAAAGGCTCGGGACTGGGGTCGCGCACGAACGACCCGAACTCGCCCCAGCTGCCAGCGCCCATCGCGACCGCGCCGATTGCGCCCAAGAGGTACACGATGGAGGGGCTCGCGCTAGCTCGAGGCTCGAAGCGCCGCTCGCGCCGCTCACGGAGCCTCCCACGCTTCGCCGACTTCGTCTTCTTGGCCATACCGAGAGTGACCTTACATCCGGGCAAGCTCGTCGTATAGGTAGGCCGCGCTCTTTATCCCAAGGTGGTAGTTGCCCAAGTCGAGCCACTCGTTGGGTGCATGAGCGTTCTCGTCGGGCTGGCCAAAACCCATCAGGAGGCAGGGCTTTCCGGTCGCGTCTGCGATCGTACGCACGAACGGAATGCTTCCACCCTCGCGCATGAACACCGTCGGCTTGCCGAAGGCTTTCGTGAACGCACGCTTTGCGATCTCGAAGACGGGATGATCGGTCGGCGCGAGGTACGGCCGCCCTCCGTGCAAGTATTCGACGCGGACGCGCACGCCGGGCGGCGCTAGACGCTCGAGCTCCGCTCCAAGCTTCTTCGCGATGTCTTCCGGTTCCTGGTTGGGCACCAGACGGCAGCTGATCTTGGCGCGCGCCTGGGCCGCGATGATCGTCTTCGCCCCCTCCCCTTGAAAGCCCCCGCTTATCCCGCAACAGTCCAGCGTAGGCCGCGCCCAGACCCGTTCGAGCGTCGAATACCCCTTTTCCCCCCACGTCGCTGGCGCGCCGGTCGACCGCAGCCACTCGCGCTCGTCGAACGGCAACGCGGCAATTTCGCGCCGCTCGTGATCCGAAATGGGAACGACGGCGTCGTAGAAGCCCGGGACGTTAACGCGACCGTCGGCGTCGTGAAGAGCTGCGATCATGTGCGCAAGCGCATGGATGGGATTCATCACGCCGCCACCGAACGTGCCGGAGTGCAGGTCCAGCGCGGGGCCGTCGACGAAGACTTCGATGTACGCCAGGCCACGGAGGCCGACGCACAACGAAGGGATTCCGCGCCCGAACATGGCCGTGTCGCTCACGCAGACGAAGTCGGAGGCCAAATCGCGAGCGTGATCGCGCAAAAGTCCGTCGAGATTGGCGCTGCCGATCTCCTCCTCACCTTCGACAATCATCTTCAAGTTGATCGGAAGCGCGCCGACGGTTCGGACGAAGCTTTCGATTGCCTTGACGTGAACGTACACCTGTCCCTTGTCGTCCACGGAGCCCCGGCCCCAGAGACGGCCGTCGCGGATGCTCGGCTCAAAGGGAGGCGTCACCCACTCGCCCAGCGGATCGACCGGCTGCACGTCGTGGTGACCGTACACGAGGAGCGTCGGCTTCGTTGGGCCGACGACCCACTCCGCGAACAC
>JBAULD010000831.1:0-3421 GCA_049578005.1 Polyangiaceae bacterium | reverse complement strand
ACCCTGGGGGAGCCGGCGCGGCGGGCTCGACGATCAACGGGGCCGGGCCGGCGAGCGGCATGTTCGGCGGCGGGGGCGGTGCGGCCGGTCGCATCCGTCTCAACACGACGAGCGGCGCGGCGACGATCGGGCCCAGCGCCGTGATATCCCCGGCGCCCGCCACCACGTGTACGACGCAGGGAATGATCGCTCCCTGAGGCGCCGCCGTCAAAGCTCGATCGGAAGGCCGAGGTGCCGGCGATACACGAGGTCTCTGTGCTCGCGCAGCGCCACCGGCACGGCAGCAGTCAGCTCCGGATAGGCGGTCTCGAAGGCGTGGCGCATCGCCGGATGCATGCCGGGACACTGCTCCTGCGGGAGCGGAGCGAAGGGGGCGAGAGCGGTCGCCAGATAGATATCCAAGACACTCAGTCGATCACCAAATAGGTATTCCTGTCCGCGCGCCCGGCTCGCTTCCACCAGTCGTCCGAATCGCTCCAACACGGACGTCACGCGCTCCTTCGCCGCCGCGGCCCGCTCGGGTGCATAGCCGTACTTGGGCGCGAGGTAGCCAGCGAGGCGCAATGGGAACCCCTCGCGGCCCTCCGTGGTCAAGCCGCGGTGAATTGCAAGCAGCCGGCCATTCCAAATGAGCCCGCCCTCGCCCAGCAGCTCGTGCGCTAGACCGAAGGTTCGGGTCCGCTCATCGGCATCGACTGGAACGAGGCTCATGCGGCCGCCGAGTCGCTCCGCCGCCTCGATGATCTCGCTCCAATGCGCCCGCGGCGGCTCTGCGTCGACAAAGAGTACCGGTGCGTTGTGAAGGCCTGTCCATTGCTTGACCGCCGCGTCGCTGGGCGAGAAGCGCACGAGCATGCCGTCGATTCCCTTGACGACGAAGATGCCCTTCGCGGCCTCCGACCACGGGCTGGGAATCGCGCCCACGACGACGAGGCGTACGCCGGGCGCAGAGCGCGCCTCCTCGAGGTCTACGAATTTCATGGTCTACACGATAGTCCTGCAGCGACGGACGAGCGCAAGAAACGAGGAGCGTGTCGACGTCTCGGGCTGCTGGGCGCGGGGCGCGCTTTTCGTAGACTCCCGCGCCATGGGCCTCCTCACCTTCGGTCTCAACGTGACTTTGGACGGGTGCATCGATCACACCCAGGCGATCGTGGACGACGAGCTGCACGACTACTGGACGCAGCTCATGGATCAGAGCGGGGCGATGCTCTTCGGGCGCTACACCTACGAGCTGATGGAAGCAGCCTGGCCCGCGGTGGCACGCGACGAGAAGGCGCCGCGCGCGATGCGCGAGTGGGCACAGAAGCTCGAGGCGAAGACGAAGTACGTCGTGTCGCGCTCGCGGAGCGACTTTCCGTGGCAGAACACGATCAAGGTGGAGGGTGACCTTCGCGAGGCGATCTCGGAGCTGAAAGCGAAGACCGAGCGGGGTGTCCTCGTCGGAGCGCCCAAGCTCGCGGCTGCGCTCGAGGAGTTGGGGCTCATCGACGAGTACCGCATCGTCGCTCATCCGGTCATCAGTGGCCGCGGGCCGACGTTGTTTCATGGCCTGTCGACTGCGCGGCGTCTCGAGCTCTTATCGACGCAGCGGTTCGGTTCCGGTGTGCAGGCGCTCCACTTCCGTCGCAAAGCGGGATGAGGTCGGACCGCTACAGACCGAGCCAAGGCTCCGGGGCCACCGTCTGCGACCCGTGACGCACCTCGAAGTAGAGGCGCGCTCCCCGCCCGTCGTCTCCGACGGTCCCGATGCGCTCGCCGGCCGCGATATCCTGCCCGATCTTGACGTCGATCGCGTCGAGATTCCCGCTGACCGAATAATAGTGGTCGCCGTGGTCGAGGATCACGATTCGCCCGAGTGGGCCATACCGGTCCGCAAAGGCGACGCGCCCGGCGAAGACGGCGCGAACCGGCGTCCCGGCCGGGGCCCGCATCTCCAGTCCGGGTCCTTCTGTCCCTTCGCGGTGCGCAGGACTGATTTCGGCTCGGGCCGCGATGGGCAGCAGCAGTCGCCCGCGCGCCGTCGCAAATCCGCCGGCCGGCGTGTCGGGGCTCAACGCGCTCCCTCCAAAAACCGGCACGTACCCGCCCCCGGCCCCGGTCGAGGTCTCGAACGCCTTCTCGAAGGCCTGCTGCCGCCGCTCCTCGTCCCGCGTCGCGGATCGTGCGGCGTCCATTGCCGCGCGCTGCGCGACGAGCGCTGCTCGGTCGCGAGCGATCTGTTCGAGCTCTCGCGCGACGTCCGCCGCTCGTCCGCGGGCTCGGGTCTCCGCGATGATGTCCGAAGCGAGAATTCGCCTCGCGCGCTCGACGTGCATCGCGTGGGTGACGAGTGCGCCGAAGCCGCCGCCCACGGGTAGCAAACCCGCCCGGGTCAGCCGATAAAACGCCTTTCCTCGGGAGAGAACCCGAGCGTGACGCAGGCCGACCTCCGCGCCCAGGCGTCCGAGCTCGACCTTGTCGGACTCGGACTGCGCGTCGACTTCGGCGATCCGCCGATCGAGGGCGTCGAGCGCGAGCGCTGAATCTCCGGAGCTCGCGCCCGGCGCTGGCGCCGCCCGGACCATCGCGCCGAACGCGATGGCGCCGGCGACCCCGAGCGATGCCAGAGGGGCGCGAAGGGCCCGCAGCCTCACACGGTCACCAATTTGCGCAAGCTCGCCAGAGCCGCCGTAGCCCCCAGCAAGGCTCCGAGCACGACCATCCCGAGCGCCACGTACCAGGGTAAAAACGTCGGATCGACGCCGAGGAGCGTGGCGAGCTCCGCGTCCAGCCTTCCGCGGACCAAGAAGAACATGGCGGCGAGGAGCCCGATGGCGCCGATTGCGCCGAGCGCTCCTTGCACGCTCCCCTCCAGGACCAGGGGCTTTTTCACGAATCCGTCGGTTGCGCCGACGAGCTTCAGCACTTCCACTTCGACGCTTCGCCGCTGAAGCGCCATGCGCATCGTCGATCCGACGACCGCGAGCACCGAGGCAAAGACGACGACCGCGAGCAGAATAGCGGCGGCCACGCCTCCGCGGACCAGCCGCGCCAGGCGCTCCGTCCAGGACTGGTAGGTCTCCACGTCGTCCACGGCCGAGACCTGTCTCAGTTTCCCTACGATGTCCGCGAGCTCCGCGTCGGTCATGTCCGGAGAGGCCTCGACTTCGAGCGAGGCCGGGAAGGCCTCCACGGGAAGCGCTGCGAGCTCCTTGCGCGTCTGGATCTCGCGCTCGCCGAATTCTGCGCGCGCGTCGCCGCTCGACACGTACCGTACGCCGGTGACGCGGGGCAAGCGGACGAGCGCCGTGCGCAGCGCGTCCACCTCCTCTCGCGATGCGCCGTCTTTCAAGTACACGGAAGCCCGACCCGCGTGCGCCCAACGCTGCGCGACCGCTCGGAGATTGATGACGACGAGCAACGCGGCGCCGAGACAAAC
>JBAULD010000830.1:0-6465 GCA_049578005.1 Polyangiaceae bacterium | reverse complement strand
GCGCTCGGCCGGGGCCTCGGACCACTCGCTCGCCCGCCGAGAGGCGCGAGCGATCGCCCACGCGAACGGCACCACTTCCATTCCGCTCGCCGCGCACCAGACCAGCCCCCCGAACGCGAGGATCATGGCGCCCGCACCGATCGCGGCCGCTCGGCCGGCCAGGCGGCGTGTCAGAAGAAAGGCCTCGCCCGCGAGGGCTCCGAGTGCTGCGAACGACAGAATCCACGCAGGCCAGACGATTTCGTCGCCCCTGGCACCAAGGGCCCAGAATGGCGCGAGGATGGCCGGCCAGAGCAAGCTCGTGGCGCCGCTGGTCACCGGTTCGCCGGCCTGGAAGCGAAGCGGGTGGCCTTCGGCGAGCGCGCGAGCGTATTGAAAATGGATGTACGCGTCGTCGAGCGTGGCGGCCGGGTGGCCCACCTTCGCGATGACCCCGGCGATCGCTCGCTGCGCAAGGTAGGTCGAGGCTGCGGCGAGCGGGCTCCAAACGAGCGCCGCGCGTTTCAAAGTCGCCCAGCCGACTTCCCGCCCTATCGAACGGATGGCCGGGGCGTCCCGGAGAGCGTCGGTCGGTTCGCGCGTGGTCACGTGGGAAACGCTCGCCGACCCGAGGGGGCCGGTCAAGCCGCGGATCGCCATTGAGACGGCCTGCGCGTCCGGCTATGCCGTGCCGCCCGGCATGCCCCGACTCTACGACGACGCCGCGCGACTTCCGGAGGGGACTCGGGTCGACGTTCGCTCCCTCGCAACCGGAGCATGGGTCGAGATCGAGATCGGCCCGGGGCGCGGGTGGTTTCTCGTGGAGCGCGCGGAAGCGGAGCCCGCCGTCGCACTCGTAGGGCTGGAGATTCGTCGAAAATGGGCGTCGATCGTGGACGCTCGTCTGGCCGCGCGCGGTCTCGCGACGCGGGCCCGGGTGTTCGCGGAAGACGCTCGCCTGGCGCTCCCTCGCCTCGCGCCCGATGCTTCGGTCCGCCGTGTGTTTCTGAACTTCCCCGATCCGTGGTGGAAAAAGCGTCATGAGAAGCGGCTGGTCGTTCAAACGGGTTTTCTCGACGAGGTCGCGCGGCTGCTCGAGCCTGCGGGAGAGCTCTTCCTGCAGACCGATGTGGAGGAGCGGGCGCAGGCGTATGCGAACCTCGTGACGGCCGATCCACGTTTCGCGATCGCCGGCGATGCCCCCGATAGCGCCGCCCTCACTGAGAATCCGTACGTGGCTCGCAGCCCGCGCGAGCGGCGAGCCATCGCCGATGGCCTTCCCGTCCACCGGTTGCGCTGGTCGCGAATCTCGTCCTTGTGAGTCACAAAAAGCCCCGAAGCCGGAAGGGTTTTTGGGACGAGAAATGGTTAGCCTTATGTTGGCCGTGTCCATGAACCGTCATCGTCTCCGGATCGATCTCGCGCGGCTCGCTTGCGTTTCGGCGCTCTTGGGCTGCTGCTCGACTGCTTCGGCGGCGGGCGCGCGTCCGGTGAAGCTCTTGAAAGGCCCGTATCTCACCGGTCTGTGCGAGACGGGTGTGGATGTGCGCTTCGAGCTCGATGGCGCCGCGAGCGCCGTCGTCGAGGTCGACGGCGGTCTAGCCGGGCACACGTTCGGGGACCGAACCGCGTCGACCATGCACGTCGTCCGCACGAGCGGCCTCGCGCCGGCGAGCGCGCATTCGTACACCGTCCTCGTCGATGGGAGGGCCTTGAGCCAGGGCCGGTTCACGACTGCCCCCAAGAACGAATCCAGCGCGCCGCTCAAGTTTCTCGTCTACGGCGACGACCGCACCGATCCCACTGCTCACGCGGCCGTCGTGCGGGCTCTGGCGGCCACGCCCTCGGACTTTCTCGTGAACACAGGCGACATGGTCGAGGACGGGGGCCGCGCCGAAGACTGGCAATCGTTCTTCGATATCGAAGCGCCTCTTCTACGCGACCGCGCGATCTTCGTCGCCATCGGCAACCATGAGCTCTACGACGATCGGGCCGGGGCGAACTTTGCGCGATATTTGGGCTTCTCCGGCACCGGCGGAAGCACCCAGCCGTACGGCACCGTGCGCCTCGGCAACGTCCGCTTCTTTTTCCTGAACTCGCTGCACGACTGGAGCTCGGGCGAGGAGCGCAAGTGGCTCGAGGCGGAGCTCGGACGCGCCGACGGCGAGCCCGGCCTCGCCTGGCGTATCGCCGTCATGCATCACGGCCCGTGGTCGTCCGGGCCGCACGGCGTGAATACCGACCTCCTGAAAGCGCACGTGCCCGAGCTGCTTGCGGCGCACGGGGTCGACTTGGTCCTCGGCGGCCACGATCACATCTACGAGCGGGGTGCGACCGGTGGCATCAAGTACGTGAATTCCGGCGGAGGGGGAGCGCCGCTTTATCGCTCGTCGAAGATTGCCTCCACGCGAAAGACGGAGTCGACGTACCACTTCGTGGAAATCACGACCGGAGACCAAGAAGTTCGACTCGTGGCAAGGCGAATCGACGGCTCGGTTCTCGATCAGTGCGGCTTCGGCAAGGGTACAGGCTGGGACTGCGACGAGCCGCAGGTCGGCGTGGCCGACTCGAACCCAAACACCGCCCCGGGCGTCGCCAGCGCCTCCGTGCACGCGCCGCCGCTCGCGACCGCGTCGTCCTCGAGCCATTGTGCGTTGGCGACGCCCGGCAGCCGCACCCGCGCGAAGTTCGGAGCGGTCCTTCTCGCAGCCCTCGGAGCGTTCGCCGTCGCAAGGAGAAAGGGCCGAAGAGCTCGCGGCCTCACCGGTTGATTCCCGGTCGTTCGGGCCGGTACGATCGCCGTCGATGCGAGTGCTCGTGCTTGGCCTTCGGCTGCTCGTATGGTCGGCTTGCTTCGCTCTCGCGGCATGCGCCACGTATGAGGACGACTTGATGCGCGGCCAGCGCGCCTTCGAACAGAGTGAGCACGAGCGGGCGCTCGCCATCTTCCGCGCGCTCGAGCGGGACACGGAGCACCTTTCTGCCGTCGGGCGGGCCCGATACGCGTACCTGCGGGGCATGACGGACTATCGGATCGGAACCATGTCCGACGCGCGCCACTGGCTCGCAGTAGCCGCGGCCTTGGACCGAGCGACCCCCGGGTCGCTACCGCCCGAATGGGAGAAGCGGATGGCCGAGTCTCTCCAGGAATTGAACGAAGAGGTATTCGCAGAAGGGATCTCCGCTCTCTCGAACTCCCGACCTTCCAAGAGCAACGAAGCGGCCCTGGAAGACGCGGACGCGGCTGTCTCCGCGCCGCGCGAATGAGCGTTGGGCGGCTCGATGGTGCCCAGCCGTTGGTCGCTTCCCGCGCTTGCGATTTGCGTCCTCGCATCTGGCTGCGCGGCCTCGCCGGCGGCGGAGCCTGCGTCTCCCAGGCCCACTGTGATCGAAGTGCGGCCGCGCATCGTCACGGCCGACGAAGTCACGACGGAAGAAGAGCTCCAGGCGCGAGCGGAAGGAGCGCTCTTGTCGCAGAACTGGCGCGTGGCGGCCGACACGTACTTGCTTCTTTTCCGTGCCAATCCAGGCGGGCCACGGGCTGCGGAGTCCCTGTTCAATCGCGGGCTAGCGCTCGAAGGCCTGGAAGACAGGCCCGGAGCACGCGACGCGTTCCTCGACCTATCGAACCGGTTCCCCGGGGACCCGAAAGCGCGCTCCGCACTTGTGCGCGCAGCGACGCTCGACGCGTATCTCGAAGACTGGACTGCGCTCGCGGCAATCGGCGACGCGCTGCTGGCCCGGACCGATCTCGACGACGTCGACCACATCGTCGCGCTCGGTGCGCGAGGCCTCGCTCGCATCGAGCTCGGCGACGACAAGCTCGCCTCCAAGGACATTCACGACGGGCTCGATTTGGCCGATCAGCTTCACTACGGCGAACGGGACGTGCTCCCCGTGGCCGTCGCGCAGCTGCGCTTCGCGCTCGGCGAACTCCGTCGCGTTCGCTCCGAGCGCATCGCGCTCGAGCCCTTGCCGGTGGACTTCGTGGCCAAGCTCGACGAGCGTTGCGCGGGGCTGCTCGACGCCCAAGCCGCCTACGGGATGGCCGTGCGATCCGTCGACGCCCACTGGGCCGCGATGGCCGGCTACCGGGTGGGCGAAATGTATCGCGTGCTCCACCGTGATCTCATGGGCATTCCTTCGCCTCCGAGCTCCAAGACCGCCCGCCAAAAGCAGATTTTTTTCGCCTTCATGCACGTTCGCTACCGGGTGCTTCTCGAGAAGGGGCTCCGCGAAATGCAGCAGACTGTGGCGCTCGGCGAGAGGACAAGCGATGACTCGTCGTGGATCCAGCGGGCACGCGAGGCCAAAGACGAGATGGAGCACGCCTTGGCGTACGAAAGGGCCCAGATAGACAAGATGCCCTTCACGGAAGGGGAGGTGAAAGAGGCCCTCGTCCAGCTCCAAAAAAAGACGCAGGCAGCAGTCGCCCCGGCCCCGGCCAAGTAGAAGCGCGGGAGGGTCATAGTCCGCCCGTACGCGTGCCCGTGAAGGTGCCCGAAGTCCGTCTGTCCGACCCAACCGGGCTCAATCGAGAGCGGGCACGGGCACGGGCACGCCACCAGCCAAGAGACCTCTCGCGGGCAGTACGAATCGAACCCCCCTTGACAGGACCCGCCGCGTCGCGCTAGCTGCGCCAGCCACAAAGCGGCGCGGAGAAGCGTCCGAGCCACGAGAGATTACAGATAACGTTCGAGACGGGGTTGCGCCGGCCATCGCGGCACCCCCAGGCAAGGAGGCCAATGACCGAGCGCGCCCGAGTCTTGCTTGCGCGCGGGCGCGTCACGGAGTAGTCTTCGCCCCCCCAAAGCGGCGGGTGGTCCGTCGCGAGGGCTGGCGTAGCTCAATGGTAGAGCACCTGTTTTGTAAACAGGTGGTTAGGGGTTCAAGTCCCCTCGTCAGCTCGCCTTCGTTGTTTTCCCGGTCAGGAAGTTAAACGTGCTCTGAATCATTGGACCCGGAGGGTTGCCCGAGTGGCCAAAGGGAGCAGACTGTAAATCTGCCGGCTATGCCTTCGATGGTTCGAATCCATCACCCTCCACGGCTCAGGAGAAGAGGAGAGAACCAAAGTTCGCGGGAGTAGCTCAGTTGGTAGAGCGTCAGCCTTCCAAGCTGAACGTCGCCGGTTCGAACCCGGTCTCCCGCTCGAGATTGAGAAGACGATCCACGCCGACACCGCCCACCTAGCTCAGTGGTAGAGCACTTCCTTGGTAAGGAAGAGGTCACGGGTTCAAGCCCCGTGGTGGGCTCGATCCCGTAGCGACCCCTAGTCTGCGCCACGCCTCAGGAGACCTCCGTCATGGGTAAAGAGAAATTCGTACGATCGAAGCCGCACGTGAACGTAGGGACGATCGGTCACATCGATCACGGCAAGACGACGCTGACGGCTGCGATCGTGAAGGTTCAGTCGAAGAAGGGTCTTGCGAAGGTGGTGAGCTACAAGGACATCGCCAAGGGGGGCACGGTTCGCGACGACACCAAGACGGTGACGATTGCGGTGGCGCACGTGGAGTACGAGAGCAGCAAGCGGCACTACGCCCACGTCGATTGCCCAGGTCACGCGGACTACATCAAGAACATGATCACGGGAGCGGCGCAGATGGACGGCGCGATCTTGGTGGTGAGCGCGCTGGACAGCGTGATGCCGCAGACGCGCGAGCACGTTCTTTTGGCGCGTCAGGTGGGTTTGAACCACATCGTGGTGTTTTTGAACAAGTGCGACGCGGTGGACGACCCGGAGATGCTGGACCTGGTGGAGATGGAGGTTCGGGAGCTCCTGAACAAGTACCGGTTCGACGGGGACAACGCGACGGTGATCCGGGGCGCGGCGCTGCCTGCGCTCAACGGGGACGCGAAGTGGGAGAAGTCGATCGACGAGCTGATGGCGGCGCTGGATAGCAAGATTCCGGATCCGGTGAGGGACGTGGACAAGCCGTTCCTGATGGCGGTGGAGGACGTGTTCTCGATCAAGGGCCGCGGAACGGTGGCGACGGGTCGAGTGGAGCGAGGCGTGGTCAAAGTGGGCGAAGAGGTGGAGCTGATCGGGTTCAGCGACACGCGCAAGCTGATCGCGACGGGCGTGGAGATGTTCCGCAAGCTTTTGGATCAGGGTCAGGCGGGCGACAACATCGGGGTTCTTCTGCGCGGCATCGAGAAAAACGAGATCGAGCGAGGTCAGGTATTGGCCAAGCCGGGGTCGGTGACGCCGCACACGAAGTTCGAGGGCGAAGTGTACGTTCTCAAGAAGGAAGAGGGAGGTCGGCACACGCCGTTTTTCACGAACTACCGTCCGCAGTTCTACATGCGCACGACGGACGTGACCGGGACGGTGGCGCTGCCGGAGGGGACCAAGATGGTCATGCCCGGAGACAACACCAAGATGATCATCGAGATGATCACACCGGTCGCCCTCGAGGAGCAGCAGCGCTTCGCCATTCGCGAGGGCGGTCGCACCGTCGGCGCCGGCATCGTCACCAAGATTCT
>JBAULD010000829.1:0-6890 GCA_049578005.1 Polyangiaceae bacterium | reverse complement strand
GCTCTGCTCCTACCTCCTCATCGGCTTCTGGTACGAGAACGCGGCGAACGGCGCAGCGGGCAAGAAAGCCTTCATCGCGAATCGCGTCGGAGACTTCGGTCTTCTCTGCGCGATGTTCCTACTCGTTCACTATACGGGCGCCCTCGACTGGAACGGCATCGCCAACGGCGCCGTGAGCCTCGTTCACCCCGGCGAGCAATGGCGCGTGCACGTGTGGCCGCCGGGCGGAGAGCAGTACACCGGGTTTCTCCACTTCTTGCAGCCGGCGCACCCGTTCACGGTCAGCGCCGCGACCGCGGTAGGGCTCTTGCTGCTCCTCGGTTGCACCGGGAAGAGCGCGCAGATTCCGCTCTACGTCTGGCTTCCGGACGCGATGGCCGGCCCGACGCCCGTCTCCGCTCTCATCCACGCCGCCACGATGGTCACCGCGGGCATTTACCTCATCTGCCGGCTGTCGTTCGTTTTCGTCTTGTCGCCGTTCACGATGATGGTGACCGCTGTCGTGGGAGCGTCGACGGCACTTCTGGCCGCGTCGATCGCGCTGGTGCAGAACGACATCAAAAAGGTGCTGGCGTATTCGACCATCAGCCAGCTCGGTTTCATGTTCTTGGGTGTCGGCGTCGGGGCCTTCACGGCAGGGTTCTTTCATGTGTTCACGCATGCCTTTTTCAAGGCTTGCTTATTTCTTTGCGCCGGATCCGTCATCCACGCGATGCACGGACGCATCCACGACGACGACACGGCGCAGGACATCCGTCACATGGGCGGCCTGCGCAAGTGGCTCCCGCTCACCCACGCGACGTTCGCGGTAGCCACCGCGGCCATCATCGGCGTCCCGCTGACGAGCGGCTTCTTCTCGAAAGACGAAATCCTCTTTCGCGCGTTCGTGAACCACACCGTCAACCCGATGGCCGGCTCTGCGATGCTCAGGAGGTTTCGGTTGTTCGAGCCTCCGATGTGGCTCGGGCCGGTGCTCTACGGAGCTGCGGTGTTGGCGGCGACGCTCACGGCCTTCTACATGTGCAGGCTCTACTTCGTGACCTTCTGGGGAGACTTTCGCGGTTGGAAGGTGGGCAGGCCCTCGCTCCTTGCGACCCACGAGACGACGCACGAAGGCCACGAGCACGAGCACGACGACCTCACCAAGCCTGGGTATCCGCCCCACGAGTCGGCGTGGCAAATGACCGTGCCGCTCATCATCCTCGCGGCTTTCTCGGCGTTTGCGGGATTTCTCAATCCCGGATTTCACGTGATGAAAGAGCCGCCGATGGAGCACTGGCTTGGCCCGGTGTTCGACGCCGCTACCGACGGAGCGATCAAAGTGAGGTCGGGCGCCGAGCACATGGAATGGACGCTCGCCCTCGGCGGGATCTCGGCGTTCGCCTTCGGGACGGCGCTCGCCTGGTGGATGTACATACAGAAGAAGGGTGAGCCCGCGCGACGCGCAGCGGAGGCCGCACCGGGCCTGTACGCGTTCCTGCTGGACAAGTGGCGCGTCGACGAGCTGTACGAGGAGACCGTGATCGGCGCAGTGAGCTCGCTCGCCGAGACCAGTGCCCTTTTCGACCGTTGGGTCGTGGACGGCATCGTGGCGCGACTCACGTCGCTGCTGGTCGCGGCAGCCGGCACGGTGCTCCGAGCGTTCCAAACGGGAGTCGTGCACGTGTACGCCGGTCTGATGGTGGTTGGGCTCGCCGCGGCCGGATGGTTTTTCACGATCCCCCATCCGAACGCAACGGTAGCCGACGCGGGCAACAGCGATTACGTCCTCACCGCCGCTCCCGGCGTGGGCTACGCCTATCGGTGGGATGCGGACGGCGACGGAAAACCTGAAAAGCCCGATTTTGCGGGAGACTCGACCCTCAAGGTTCACGTCGAGCCGGGAAAGAGCACGACGGTCAACCTCGAAGTGAGAAACTCTTTCGGGTTCACGAGAACAAAGAGCATCCGCGTCGCGCGGCCGAGCGAGCCGATGTCGTCGCTCTGACGGCCTGTCCGGGCTTGGCCCGGGCGGGGAAATAGACTCGAGGAACAAAAATGGGCACTGCCGATACGGTCTCTGCAAAGCACGACGGGCGCACGACGTTGGGTGCGCCCCAGTTCGCCGGCATGGCCCTCGTTGCGTTCGCCGCCGCGGTCGGCGCTTTCTACCTCGGGCGTGCGGTTCCGGTCATTGCGGCCGTGGTCGTCGCAGGCCTGATGCCCAAAGACCGAGGGTGGAACGTTCGTGTCGCCGTCGCCGCGATCGCCGGCCTATTGGCGCTCTTCACCGTGCGGATGTGGCCGGGCGCTGCCGCGGCCCAGCCGGTCGTGGCGGAGACGGGCCACCTCCTCAGTTGGATCGTCTGGCTTCCGTTCGCGGGTGCCGTCGCAATCCTGTTCATGCCCCGCCAGGCCCACGGCGCGCTTCGAGCGACCACCCTGTTCCTGATGATTGCGACGCTTCTGGCGGGACTTCCGCTTCTGCGCGTTCCGATGGGGGCCTCGTATCACTTCCACGAAGACGTCGCATGGATGCCGCGATTCGGCATCCACTATCACATCGCCATCGACGGCATCTCGCTCTGGCTCGTCCTGCTCACACTGCTCATCACGCCCATCGCCGCGTACGCGTCGTTTGGCTCCATCCAGACGAGAATCAAGGACTGGTGCTTCGCGCTCCTCCTTCTCGAGGCCGCGATGCTCGGCGCTTTCGTCGCGCTCGACCTCTTTCTTTTCTATGTATTCTGGGAGCTCATGCTCATCCCCATGTACGTCATGATCGGCGTCTGGGGCGGCGCGAACCGGATCCGCAGTGCGGTGAAGTTCTTTCTCTACACGATGTTCGGCTCGGTATTGATGCTCGGAGCAATCCTCTACCTCGCATACCAATATGCGAGGGTCACGGGGGGGCAGCCCAGCTTCGACTACTTCGAATTGCAGCGGCTGGTCATCCCGCGCCACGTCCAATTCTGGCTGTGGAGCGCGTTCACCCTCGCCTTCATCATCAAAGTGCCGATGTTTCCGCTGCACACGTGGCTGCCGGACGCGCACACCGAGGCGCCCACGGCGGGCTCGGTGATCCTTGCCGCCATCCTTCTCAAGATGGGGACGTACGGATACCTGCGCTTCTCGATGGGCCTATTTCCAGAGACGAGCGTGGAACTCGCGCCGAAGATGGCGGGCGTGGCGGTGATCGGCGGGATCATCTACGGGGCGCTTTGTGCGTGGAAACAGGAAGACGTCAAGCGCCTCATCGCCTATTCCTCGGTCGCGCACCTCGGCTACGTGATGCTCGGCCTCTTCGCGTTGACCCCGGCTTCGCTCGAGGGCGGTGTCCTGCAGATGGTCAACCACGGCATTTCGACCGGAATGCTCTTCCTCTTGTTCGGGGTCATTTACGATCGCAGGCATACCCGTCACATCGAGGCGTTCGGCGGTCTCGCAAAGCCGATGCCGATCTATGCCACGCTCTTCGTCGTGGCCACGCTCGCGAGCGTGGGCCTTCCGGGGACGAACGGGTTCATCGGCGAGTTCATGGTGATCACGGGGACGTTCGCGTCGCGCACCCTCGGGCACTTCGCCGGAGTTCAGGCGGCGGGGGCCGCGGCGGGCGTCATTCTCGGGGCCATCTACATGCTGATGGTCGTGCAGAAAATGTTTTTCGGCCCGATCACGCACGAGGAGAACAGGCATCTTTCCGACGTGACCGATCGGGAAATGGTGAGTTTGGCGCCCCTTGCCATTTTGGTATTCGTGATCGGATTTTTCCCGAACATCTTTCTCACGCAAATCAAAGGCGCGGCCGAGCGCGTCCAGCGCGATGTCGAGTCTCGAATCGAGTCGAACCCTCCACCCAAGTTTTACGAGGGGCCAATCAAGCTGACGCCGCGGCGACCCGAGGCGCCGCCCGTTTCGGCCCCTGCGAACCAGTGAGCTAGAGGCCCCATGTCCATCGCTCTCGCTCTTTCTCCGCTCGTCATCGTCGGCGTAGCGACGCTGCTCCTGATGCTCGCCGAGGCGCTCTTCCCGAAGAGGGAGGGCCTGGCGCTCGGCGCCGCCGCCATTCTTCTGACCGCGGCGTGCTTCGCGGGCGCGCTCTGGATGGTTGGACCCGCCGGGGTGGGCGACGTGTCGTCGGTCGCTCCATGGCTGATTCTCGACCGTCTGACGCTCTTCTTCGACATGGTGCTGTGCCTCGGCGCCGCGATCGCCGCGCTGCTCGCGGGCGGCTACCTGCCGGAACACCAGCTCGAGCGCGGCGAGTTCTATTCGCTGCTGCTCTTCGCCACGTTCGGCGCAATGATGCTGGCCGCTTCGGGTGACGCGCTGACGCTCTTTCTCGGTCTCGAGACGATGAGCATCGGCGCCTACGCGATGACGGCGTTTCGGCGCGCGAGCCCTCGGTCCGCAGAGGGGGCGCTCAAGTACTTTCTCCTCGGGTCGTTTGCCGCCGCCATCCTGCTTTACGGGTTCGCGCTTCTCTATGGTGCTACCGGGCACACCGACCTCGCCGGAATCGGCTCGGCGGCCCACTCTGCGGCGGCACGCAATCCGCTTCTCATCGTGGGGGTTCTACTCGTGCTCGTGGGGATCCTCTTCAAAGTGAGCGCTGTCCCGTTCCACGCCTGGGCACCCGACGCGTACGAGGGAGCGCCTACGCCTGCGACTACGTTCATGGCGGTGGCCGTCAAGGCGGGAGCCTTCGCGATGCTCCTGCGCGTGCTGACGCTCTCGCTGGGCGACGAGGCATGGACTTCCTGGGGCAGCGGTTGGCCCCCGCTAATGGCCGCGCTCGCGGCGCTGACCATGACCGTCGCCAACCTCGTCGCCGGTCGGCAGGAATCCGTCAAGAGGATGCTGGCGTACTCCAGCATCGCGCACGCGGGGTATCTGCTCGTCGGCGTCACGGCGTTGGCGCGTGACTCCAGCCAGGCGGGCGCGAGTATCCTCTACTACTTGCTCGCCTATACGGTATCGACCGCGGGAGCCTTCGGTACGCTGATCCTGTGTGGAAGCCGCGGGCGTGAAGCGGTGAGCTACGAGGACCTTTCTGGCCTGGGAAGGCGCCATCCCGCGACGGCCATCGCGTTTTCCCTCTTCCTGCTCTCGCTCGCCGGAATCCCTCCAACCGCCGGCTTCTTCGGCAAGTGGTTTCTCTTCAAAGCGGCGATCGAAGGCGGATTCTATTGGCTCGCGATCATCGCTCTGCTGAACAGCGTCATCGCCGCCTATTACTATCTGCGCGTGCTCGTTTACATGTACATGCGCGAGCCGGCGGCCGGCGCGGCGGTCGCGGTTCCGATGCGCTCTGGATACGTCGCCGCGGCACTCATCGTGAGCGCCATTCTCGTGCTCGTGCTCGGCATCACGCCCGGCCGTTACCTCGATATGGCGGTGAGTGCCGCGTCGTTCGGCACCGGCTGACGAGACCCGACGGATGGGCTGGTGGCGTCCGGCGCTCGTGAGTCTTTGCTTCTGCGTCGTCGGTTGTCGATCCCGCGCGAACCCGGCGCCATCCGCCGAGCCCGAGGCGGGCGCGGCGCCGGCGCCGCCGGGCCCACCCAACGCCGTCGGGCTGCCGAGTGCATTCGTGGCCGCCGTGGTCAATCCGATGAATCTCAAGCCCTACGCGGGTCCGACGGGAAGCGTCGAGGGAATGGTGCTCGTTCGCGGACCGGACGCACCCCCTGTTCCCGATCTGGACGTCCACGCGTGCCCGGGGGCCCTGGATACGTACGGAAAGCTCTTTCGCGCGGGGCCCCGCCGGCCTGACGGCGCACGCCCCCTGGCGGACGCCCTCGTCCTCGTAACGGGCTACAGCGGCTACGTACCGGAGAAGAACGATGTCCAGCGGGTGGTGATCGGCACCGACTGTGGGTACCCGTCGCGAGCCATCGCCCTTACGTTCGGACAGCGGCTGGATATCGCGAACGATTCGACGCTCCCGTTCGCGCCGTATCTCGAAGGAGCCCCGCAGCTGACGGTCATGATCGCTCCGCCGCAGCAGCGTGGCGAGCCGGTCAAGATCTTCCCGGTACGCGCCGACTTTTTCCCACTGCGCGACCAGCTCCAGAAGTTCGTCCACGTGGACGTCTACGTACTGCGGCAGCCGCTTCACGCCGTGACCGACCTCCAGGGCCACTTTCGAATCGACGGCGTCCCGATCGGGAAGGTCCGAGTCAGCGCACGGCTGGGCGGACTTCTCGGCGAAGTGGATGAGGATGTAGACGTGCGAGCCGACGCTCCGCAACATGTCGAGCTCTTGCTGAAATACGCGCCAGTGGACGCGGCTAGTCCTCCGCCCGCGACCCCGCGCCCATCGCCTTGAGCGCCTCACCGGCCCGCCGCACGGTTTGCTCGTCTCCCGACTTCTTCGCGAGCCGCAACGCCGCGACGGCCAGAAGGGGATCGGATCCGTCTCTGAAGAGCATGGTCCTTGGTGCGTCGGGGGCGATCGCGCCGTCGGTCGCGAGCAGAATGAGCGCCGAAGCCGCCGAGACGACCGAATCGGTCGAGCCGCGCAGGCGGCCCGCGAGCACGCGCGCGCGCGCCGATGCCGGGCGAGCGATTGCCAACGCGAGGTACTCGTGGCGTGCGTCCAGGACGCGCTGGCCGTCTGCGATCAGCGCTTCGGGAAGCCCCTCGCCGCGGAGGGCCGCGAGCTCGACGACGCCGTCCGGCGGCAGCGCGTCCGCGGGGAAAGAGCCTCGCCACGCGAGCAGGACGGCCGGACGGATCACTCGGTCGTCCCCGCCCAGGATCGGGCGGTGCCGCAGCGCGGAGAGGACGGCTCGGGACTGTTCCGGCGAGGTTGTGTGGGCCAGCGCCACTCCGAACGCGACGAAGGCCGCAGCCGACACGTCGGCATCGGCC
Source organism: Polyangiaceae bacterium (assembly GCA_049578005.1). GTDB lineage: Bacteria > Myxococcota_A > Polyangia > Polyangiales > Polyangiaceae > Palsa-1150. The sequence goes on along the minus strand of JBAULD010000829.1, from coordinate 35 downwards.
GGGGACACGTGGTGAATCGCGACGAGAAGGTCGCC
>JBAULD010000828.1:0-2302 GCA_049578005.1 Polyangiaceae bacterium | reverse complement strand
AGATAAGCCGGCGCGATCTTCTTCCAGTATTCGAAGGCGCGGTCGCCGCGCCCGACGACGGTCTCCGCGATGACGACCCAGGGGTTATTGTGACAGAAGATGCCCGCGTTTTCCTTGTATCCGGGCGGATACGACGAGATTTCGCCGAGCTCGACGTGATACCGCGAATACGGAGGGTGATTGAGGACGATGCCGTAGCGCGTATCGAGCAATTCTTTCGTCGAGTCGAGCGCCTTCTTCGCGTGCCCCGTGTCTTTGCCGATGCCTGCCATCACGCAGAAGCCCTGCGGCTCGATGAAGATCTTGCCTTCTTCGCAGTCTTTGCTCCCCACCTTGTTTCCGAAAAAGTCGTACGCGCGCAAGAACCAGGCTCCGTCCCAGCCATGCTCGAGCACCGTCGCCGCCATCTTGACGCCCGCCGCTCGCGCGGACTTCGCCTCGTCGGCCTGGCCCGAATGCTCCATCAAGTACGCGTAGTCGGGGGCGACGCCGACGAACATCCCCGCGATGAAGACCGATTCGGCGGTTCGCCCGGTGCGGTTGCCGGTCGTCTGGAACGACTCGTCGGGCGTCTCCGAGAAACAATTGAGGTTGAGGCAGTCGTTCCAGTCGGCGCGCCCGATGAGCGGCAGACCGTGCGGCCCGAGGTTCTCGAGGACGTGATGAAACGACCGCTTCAAGTGCTCGAGGAGCGTCGCGGTGTTCTTCGGGTCGTTGTCGAACGGGACGCGCTCGTTCAAGATGCCGAAATCGCCGGTTTCTTTGATATACGCCGCGACCCCGAAGATGAGCCAGAGCGGGTCGTCGTTGAATCCGCTCCCGATGTCGTTGTTGCCGCGCTTGGTCATCGGCTGGTACTGGTGATAGGCGCTCCCGTCAGGGAACTGCGTCGACGCGATGTCGATGATCCGCTCCCGCGCGCGGGCCGGCACGAGGTGCACGAAGCCGAGCAGGTCCTGGTTCGAGTCGCGGAACCCCATCCCCCGCCCGATGCCGGTCTCGAAGTACGAGGCCGACCGAGACATGTTGAACGTCACCATACACTGGTAGGGGTTCCAGATATTCGCCATTCGATTCAGCTTTTCGTCCGGCGAAGACACCTGAAAATTCGAGAGATATCCGGTCCAGTGATCGCGCAGATGGGCGAGCGCGCCCTCGACCTGGGCGGGCGTCGAGAACTTCTCGATGAGCGCGCGCGCTCGCGTCTTGTTGATGACCCCCGGCTTCTCCCACTTCTCCTTCACGGGGTTCTCGACGTAGCCGAGCACGAAGACGAACGTCTTTTCTTCGCCGGGGGCGAGCGCGACCTCGACCGAGTGGGAAGCGACCGGCTGCCAGCCGCTGGCGACCGAGTTGGCCGACTGGCCGCGCGCGACGACCTGAGGCTCGTGCATTCCGTTGTAGAGGCCCACGAACGTTTCGCGATCGGTGTCGAACCCGAGCGTGGGCACGTTCACGTGATAAAAGGCGAAGTGGTCGCGCCGCTCGCGATACTCGGTCTTGTGGTAAATCGTGCTGCCCGCGACCTCGACCTCTCCCGTGCTGAAATTGCGCTGGTAGTTGGTCATGTCGTCGTAAGCGTTCCACAGACAGAATTCGATATACGAAAAGAGCCTGGCGTTCTTCGCGGTCTTTCCCGTGTTCTTGACGACGACGCGGTGCACCTCGGCGGTGTGCCCCAGCGGCACGAAGAAGGTCGTTTCGACGCGCAAGCCCGCCCGTTCGCCGGTGATCTGCGTGTAGCCGAGGCCGTGACGGCACTCGAAGAAGTCGAGCTCCCGCTTGACCGGCATGTACGACGGAGACCAGTAATCGGCGCCGTCTTGCACGTAGAAGTACCGACCGCCGACGTCGGTCGGAACGTTGTTGTACCGGTAGCGAGTGAGCCTCCGCAGGCGCGCGTCGCGATAGAAGCAGTATCCGCCCGCTTGATGCGAGATGAGACCAAAGAAGTTCTCGCTCCCCAGGTAGTTGATCCAGGGGTAGGGGGTTCGCGGCGTCGTAATGACGTATTCGCGGCGAGCGTCGTCGAAATGGCCAAATCGCATGGGCTGGGACCTCCGAGAGGGCGCGCATCGTACTTCGTACGAGCGGCTCCGGCCACGGGTCTCGCACAGCGTCAGGGCCTCGGGAGGGCCACGGGGACGATGCGGTCGATCGTCGACCGCCGATTCCTCCCTGGACGACCGCGCCGGGTTTCGCTACCCACGCTGCCGGCATGGCCGACCGCGTCACCTTTCCCAAGGGCTTCGTCTGGGGGTCCGCGACCTCGTCGTACCAGATCGAAGGAGCGGCCCACGAG
>JBAULD010000827.1:0-3057 GCA_049578005.1 Polyangiaceae bacterium | reverse complement strand
TCCCTGTACCACTCGTCGAAGTAAGCCGCGCCGTGGGTCGAGGGCGTGGTCGTGCTACTGGCGTACACGGGCTTGTCGTCTGGACCGAGCGCCATCTGGACGACCCCGGGGTCGAGCCGGTCGCCCGCATCGGCCTCGAAGTCCGGGTCGGTATCGTTGAAGTCCCGAATCGTCGCCGTAAACGTGGGAGGGCCAGGCTGCGGCGCATCGCACGCCTGCCATGCGCCGCCGACGCACGTCTGGTGGCCTTGACCGCAGCGGCTCGAACAGGCGCGGATGGCTTGCGGAACGTCGCAGTTGGACCAGACGCCGCTCGTGCAACTCTGGCTGCCCTGCCCGCAGTCGTTGGCGCATGTTCGAGTGGCCGGCGGCACGCTGCATGGCGCCCATTGCTCGTCGGTGCAGGTTTGAGAGCCGACGCCGCACGCGTCCTCGCAGACCCGCGTCGAGCCGGATTGGCACACGGGAAGCGACGACCGAGCCCCGCAGGCCGCGGGGAGCAGCAAGAGATGTAAGGCAGCGAGGCTTCGCGTAGCGCCGGAGCGTCTCGCGTGCATGGTGGACAGTCTACGCCACGATCGACCCTAGCATCCTTCTCATCCGACGCGCGCCGCGAGTTACCGCAATAGGATGCGGCCTATCGGAGCGCGACGACGCCGAACTCGACGGCGCGATCTTCATTTCACGGGAGGGGCCTTTCCGACGCCAGAGCATCGATGCATCGACGACGCGAGCTCACCGAGGGAAAGCTCGAGAGCGGGGCTCCGCCCTCTGGTCTTCCTGAGCGAACGATTTATATTGGCGGCGATGCAGGGAGAACCGAGACACGCCGGCGGTCCTCAGGATGACGAGCGCTCACCCGACGCGGGCGCCAGTGAGGCCGAGCCGTCGAGCGAGACGCGCGGCGCTCCGCCTCCCAGCCGGGAGGCAGTCGAATCGTCCGATCCGCTGTCGGCCGCGCAGGCTGAGGCCGCGCGCCTCAAAGACGCGTGGCTCCGCTCGGCGGCCGACTTCGACAACTTCCGAAAACGAGCCCGCAAAGAGACGGAAGACGCGCGGCGCAGCGGACGCGAAGAGTTACTCCGGGCTGTGTTGCCCGTGTTCGACAACCTCGAGCGCGCGATCCAGAGCGCAAAGCGCACGGCCGATGTCAAGGCGGTGGCCGACGGGCTATCGATGGTGCAGAGACAGTTCGTGGACGCGCTCGGTCGGGAAGGGATCACCCGCATTCCTACGGTCGGGTGCCCGTTCGATCCAGGTATTCACGAGGCGATTCAGCAGGTCGAAACCTCGGAGCACCCGGCCGGAACCGTCATCGCGGAGGTGCAGCCCGGCTACACGCAGGGGGACCGGCTGGTCCGCGCCGCCATGGTCGTCGTCGCCAAGGCAAAATCGGGGGACGGCGCGGAGCCAACCTCCAAAGAGGCCGCAAGCTGACGCTCCGGGGGGACCGATTGGGCAAGATAATCGGGATCGACCTGGGGACGACCAACTCGTGTGTCGCGGTCGCCGAGACGAACGCGAATGGCAAGCTCGACGTCCGCATCATTCCCAACGCGGAAGGCGCGCGCACCACGCCATCGATCGTCGGGCTCACGAGCAGCGGCGAACGTCTGGTCGGTCAGGCCGCGAAACGCCAAGCGGTCACGAACGGGTCGAACACCGTGTACGCCGTCAAGCGATTGATGGGCCAGAAATACACCCACGTCGAGGTGCTGCGGCAGGCGGCTTCCGTCCCGTACCAGATTCTCGAAGCACCGAATGGCGACGCGTGGGTCCAGGCGGGAGGCCGCGACATGTCGCCGCCCGAAGTGAGCGCCATCATTCTCGCCAAAATGCGCGAAATCGCGGAGGCGTTCCTCGGCGAAAAAGTGACTGAGGCGGTCGTCACCGTCCCGGCTTACTTCGACGATGCGCAGCGACAAGCGACGAAAGACGCTGGCCGAATTGCCGGACTCGACGTCAAGCGCATCATCAACGAGCCCACCGCCGCAGCGCTGGCATACGGCCTGGACAAGAAAGACGCAGAACGAATCGCCATCTACGATCTCGGCGGCGGCACGTTCGACGTCTCGATCCTCGAGATTCGAAATGGAGTGTTCAGCGTCAAATCGACGAATGGCGACACGCACCTGGGCGGAGAGGACTTCGACCGCCGGATCCTCGACAGCCTCGCCGATCAATTTCTGAAGGAGCACGAGATCGACCTTCGGTCGGACAAGCTCGCGCTGCAACGGCTGAAAGAGGCCGCGGAGAAGGCCAAACACGAGCTGTCTTCGTCCCTGGAGACGGAGATCAATCTGCCTTTTATCGCGCAAAGCTCGCGCGGAGAGCCTCTGCACATCGTCAAGACGATGACCCGCACGGAGCTCGAGCTGCTCACGTTCGATCTCGTCGAGAGAACACTGGAGCCATGTCAGAAAGCGCTCAGCGACGCCAAGCTGACGCCGTCCGACATCCACAGTGTCATCCTGGTCGGCGGGATGACGCGCATGCCCGCCGTGCAAAAGGTCGTCAAACAGCTGTTCGGCAAGGATGCCCACAAGGGGGTCAACCCCGACGAGGTGGTCGCCGCCGGCGCGGCTCTCCAAGGCGCCGCACTCGGCAACGAGCAGGTCGAGGTGCTCTTGCTCGACGTGACTCCGCTGTCGCTCGGCGTCGAGACGGGAGGTGGGGTGTTCACGGTGCTCATTCCGCGAAACACGACCGTACCTACGGAGAAGAGCGAAGTCTTCACGACGAGCGTGGACAACCAAACGTTCGTTCCGGTTCACGTCCTGCAAGGCGAGCGCAGGATGTCCGCCGACAACCGCAGCTTGGCGCGGTTCGAGCTGACGGGCATCCCCCCGGCGCCCCGAGGGGTCCCCAAGATTCAGGTCGCGTTCCGCATCGACGCGGACGGAATCGTCAGCGTGGAGGCAAAGGATCTGGGAACCGGAAAGGGGCAATCCGTCAAAGTCCGGCCGACGAGCGGTCTGTCCCAAGAGGAAGTCGACGGACTGGTTCGAGAGGCAGACCGGTTCAAGGTCGCCGACGAGCTTCGGCGCGAGTTGGCGG
>JBAULD010000826.1:0-9073 GCA_049578005.1 Polyangiaceae bacterium | reverse complement strand
TGTGCCGATCGCGGCCCTTTCCGCTACAGGTGGCGTCCCCGTGGGGGATTCATCCCTTCTACGAAAATCACGCAGGCTTCTGGCCCCGCAGGGCTTCGGTCAGTCGAGAAGAGAGAGGCCCGCTAGTCTCGGCAGGGGGCTGCTTTGGCTTATTGGCAGGGGCAGGTTGCTGGGACTAGAGGCTGACCGTTGGTTGGCTGCGCTATCCAGCGGCTGATTCGTTCTAGATCGTCGATGGTCAGGGCGGCGGTGTTCTTGCTCGGGTCTGCGCTGGGGTCGGCGGGGAAGGGCATCTCGCGGCCGATTACGTAGTCCGAAAGCTCCGGACTCGCGTTGCGTGCCAGCCAGGTATTGGCACGGTCCGCGTCGGACGTGGGTTGCCATGCCACGAGGTGCAAGCTGCTGACGTCCGTCGGAGCAGTGGTCCCGCCGTCGCAGCCTGCGACGGACGCCGAGCTTGCGGCCGTAGGGACAGCGAGGAGGAGCTTGTAGAGGAGCCAACTATTGCCTGGGTTTCCTCCTGCGCCGGTCCCGTCGCCCGGATCGATGATGGGCATGTCGACGCCGAAGTGCGCGCCGGCAGGAGCCGGACCGGCCACCGCGCCGGTGTTGGCTTCTTGCGAGACCCGTCCCACGGCCGTAGCCGTGATTGCGGCCGGCGTATCGAGTCGCAACCCGGAAGCGGGTCCAGGAGCGGTTCCCCCATGGCAGGAGGGGCCTGCGCACGGCTGGAGCAGAGGGAAGATGTCATTGCAGAAGTCGATCGTCGGAAGCGCCGCTTGAGCTGTGGCGCCGCCGGCTGCCCCGACCGGAAACTCTAGCTTGGCGAACTTCGTCGCGATCGTCGCTCCGTCGATGGCCCGTAGGCCGTTCAAGTCGGTGGGGCTTGCCGGCGTCGCGATGTCGACCACGTAGTTTTGGCCGGCCTCGAGCTCCGTCTGTGGGGTGATCGTGACGATGCGCGCAACCGGATCGTATGCGACGAGTGGCGGGGGATTCGGGTAGCTCCCGCCGACGCTATGCAGTGCGAACGACTGACGGTTGACCGTGGCCGGAACGAGATAGCGATCGAACTCGAACTCGATCCGTCCGTCGGCCGGGAGCGACGTGTCCACCCCGACGTTCGAAGCCACGACACCAATCGGCGAACCGGTGACTGTCGCCTGATTCAGCTGCGTCCCTTGATCGCAGCCGGTGCACGCCAGGGCGGCCACAAGGGCGATCGCGAGCGCGTACCCGGTCAACTCTCCGAATAAAGCACCAGCTGCTCGCGCACCACGTCGTCGCTGACCCCCGTCCGCAGGTGATCTTTGAGAACATCCGCGAGAGTCAGCAAGAGTTCGTCCACGCCCTTGTCCTCGATGAGCTTCTGCAAGAGCGTCCGAGCCTCGCGGCTGTCGTCGTTGCGGAGAAACTGACGGACGGTCTCGAGGGAGATCTCGCCCTGGAAGTCCAGGTACATGTTCTCCAACAGGTATCGCACGAGCTCTTTCACCGTCGTCCTCTTTCAGTTGATGATCACGCCGCGGCACAGCCGGGGTGGTGTGGTCCGGCCCCAGTCCGTAAGGGCTAGACACATATCCCCCGTCCCCCAACGTGCGCAAGGACGTTTCGCCGCCGGCGCACAATTGCCAACCCAGAGCCGCGCTCCGGTCTCCTTGGAGCCAAATTTGGTCTCGAGGTTGAGCTCTACGGTTCACTGGCATCTCGCGAGGACTGGGTCACCCTTCTCGTGGCAAACGAAGCACGGGCGCGCGTTTCGCCGGAACTCGGTGGCGCACCCGCCCACGAAGCCATTCTGGTGGGGGTCGAAACCGCCTCCAATCCCCTGCGCCCCGTGACAGGCGACGCAGTCGCGCTCGGTGTGGCAGCTCACGCAAGCGTTCAAGTTTCGTTCCGCCTCGAACGAATGATGCCCTGGTTTTCGCGGCGGGTCACTCCAGACGCTCTTCGGCGGGTGGAAGCGCCCGCTGTCCTTGTCTCCCATGGGGCTCGACTCCGCGACCCCTACACGCGTGTGGCAGTCGAGACAGAAGCTCTGCTCGCGGTGGCAGCTCTCGCACTTTTGCGTGGCCATGCGCGCCTCGATCGCGTGCATGTTCAAGTAGTCGCTGGGGTGGACGCTCCGCGGGCGCACCCGGCCGTCGTGGCAATCGGTGCAGAAGTCTTCCTTGTGGCAGTTCGCGCAGTATTCCGAATCGTCCGCGGCCACGGTCTTGTGACGCTCGATGAAGTCCGGGGTGTGCTCGGAGTTGTGCATCCAGCTCGGCGGCTCGAGCGTTCCGCTGGCGAACATGGTCTTGATTCCGGTCCCACGGTCGCCTCGGAAGTGACACGTGTCGCACGCGCTCTTCGCGTCGCCCTGAGACGCCGCGTCGGACATTTGGTGGCAATGAAAGCAACCTCGCATGCGAGGGAGCTGGTCGCGCGTCGCGAGTTCGAGCTCTTCGACGGCGCCGTGGCATTGCGGGCAACCGATATTGCGGTCGACGTGTGCTTTGTGGCTGAAAACGAGGTTGGCGCGAGGGACGTCGACCGCGGCCACCGCGTTGCCGTCGGCGGCTTTGTGGCCAATGTGACAAAAAGCGCACTGCCCGATGTCTTCATCGCCCGGCTTCACTTTGGACGTATCTTCGTGGTCCGACGAGTGGCACGAGTCGCAGACGACGCCTGCCGGGAGCAGCGTGTCGGCGGCAGACGCGCTCTTGTAGGCCGCTTTATGGCACGTCTTGCAAGTGGCGCCGATCCCCTTGGCGATGTGCTTCGCATGGTTGAAACGGACCGTGAGCTGCTGCGTCGGGTAGATCACGTCGCTCGGTCCGGTGTCGGGCTCGAACGCGCCCGGCGGGAGCAGCTTGAGCGGCACCTGCTGGTCGTTGGGAAGCGGGGCCACGCCGTGCAGCGGCTGGGGCGCCTCGGCGAGAGCCATCGGCACGACCAGCAAGATCGCGAAGATCGGCAGGAGTACGAACGCGCGGGAGGATGAACGGAGCGTGGTCATTTCGTCGTCGCCAGCGTGAGCAAGAGCATCAGGCGAAAGCGCTGCCCGACGAGACGGTTGATGTCGTGCTCCCAGTCGACCATCGCCTGGCAGCGCGGGGCGAATCGGTAGCCGACCGCGGCCACGTAGTTGACGGTCGTCGCGTCCCGGTCCGGTCGAAGGTCATCCTTCCACTCCCACACGCCCGCGCGTGCTCGGACGACGTAACGCGTCTCGAAGACGTGCTCTCCCGAGAGGTCGGCGCCAATGCGCTGCCCCTCGTCGCCGAAGTCGCCCGCACCGCGAAGCGCGATGTTCGTCTCGCCCGTGCGCCAGCGCGCGTTGAGGTAGCCGCCCTCGTCGAACGGATGGCCGTTGGTCGGAAAGTACGTGGCCATCATGTTGTAGTTGGGCGACGGCGAGTAGGACGTGCCGCCCGGGTTGAACTGGGCGGTCTGCACGTCGAAGACACGTACGTGTCCGCCCGCGGCGATCGACAAGTGCCTGTCCACGTCGACGTTCGCCCGAAGCCCCGCGTCGTTCATCGGCTCGGCAGCGAAAAAATTGAAGATGCTGTCGCCGTCGAACGACGGAACGTAGTAGTCGTAATCCGCCGATACGGTCACTTTTTGACCGAAATGGCCGTCGATCGACCCGTACGCGTGAGTGATTTGCGCCCGGTAGAAGTCGTAGACGACCCCGCCTTTTGCCCCTGCGACGCCGCCCAAGTCTGCGTCCATCGCGTAGCCGAGGCGCTCGGAAGAGATGCGTAACCCCTCCGGGTAAATTGCAGGGCTAACGACGCCGCTTTCGTACTCGCTGACGTTCGAACTGGCGTTGTTGTAGACGCGCCGATAGGTCAGCCGCCCGTGGATCCACGTGACGCCCGTGGACTCGAGCGCGGCGCCGACCGCGGGGCCCAGCGACACGGGCTGGAAGCTCGTGTAAAGCGACGGACCGAAGTTCTGGCGGCTGCCCGTCCAGATTCCCTCGCTCTCGAAGCGCGACGTGCTGAGAGGCATTCCTCCGCGCTGCTCGAGCCCCCCGTAGACCTCCGCTTTCAGGTAATACGGCGTCGTCAGGCTCAACTCTCCGCCGTCGAACGACCACCAGCCGAGGGCGTCCACGAGGTATTGCCGACCGATCTTGAAGCCGAGCCACCCCTTCAAGAACCGTCGCCCTTCGAGATAGGCGTACATGACGTCGACCAGCCCCTGAGACACGCCCGGCACGAAGCTATTGGTCTGGGCCGGGTCGGTGGCGCTGCCCGGGACCCCGAAGTCTGCGTCGTAGCGGAGGCGGATTCGCAGCGACAAGTCCGGGGCTTTCGGGTCGCCCGGGGGGGTCTTGAGGAGGTCGTAGGCGTTCAACCCGAGGGTGGTCGTCAAACGCCGGCGGTTGAGGATGGTTTCGCCCGTCGGCGAGCGCACGTCGTAAAACTGAGCGGCCGTATCGCTCGTTGCCTCGGGCTCCATCGCGTGCGCCGCCCGGGAGACAAGGCCCAGGCCAGCGAATGCCAGCACGAGAGGCGCCGCGCGGAGCAAGGCCTTCCGATTCGCGAGAAACCGGCGGAACGAAGTCGAACGCGCTCCATCGGGACTGCGCGGATTCACGGCTCGAGGATTCACGCTGCGCCCTGGTCGCTCCGACCTCTCTACTAGTCGATCATCGAACCGGAGGGCTACTGCTTCGAGCAGCCGCACTCACTTGTTCGCGGTGGCCATCGGACCCGCGACCGGGCCGTCTGTCAACGTGTTATCGCGACCCCCCCGGGCCTTGACCCTCCGTCGTGCCCGATGGCACCCTTATAAAGTTACCGCCGCGCCCCCATGTCGGATAGCCAGCAACGTTACCGAGTCATCGAGAAGCTCGAGTCCGGCGGCATGGCGGAGGTGTTCCGCGCCGAGAGCGAAGGACTGCAAGGCTTCCGGAAGCAGGTCGCCATCAAGCGAGTCTTGCCGCACCTGTCGTCGAAGAAAAAGTTCATCTCCATGTTTCTCGACGAGGCGCGCCTGTCCGCGCAGCTCTCGCATTCGAACTGCGTTCAGGTCTTCGACATCGGCGTCGGCGACAGCGCGTTCTTCATCGTCATGGAGTTCGTCGACGGGGCGAATCTCAAGGCGATCATCGATCACTTGAAGAAGAGCGGCCGCGACTTCCCCGTCGAGGCGGCGGTCCACATCTCTCTCGAGCTCTGCAAGGGCCTCGCCTACGCTCACGAATTGACCGACGTCAATGGCGTGCCTCTCCACATCGTCCACCGCGACATGTCGCCGCCGAACGTGCTCATCACGAAGCATGGAGAGGTGAAAATCGTGGACTTCGGCCTCGCCAAGGCCAACAGCCAGCTCGAACGGAGCGAGCCGGGGATCATCAAGGGCAAGTTCTCCTATTTGTCACCCGAGGCCGCGATGGCGCAGGAGGTCGACGCGCGCACGGACGTCTTCGCCGTCGGCATCATCCTGTGGGAGATTTTGGCTGGGCAGCGCCTCTTTCTCGGCGATACGGATTTTCAAACCGTCAAGAAGGTCCAGGCGGCGACCATTCCGAGCATCGCCCAAATAAACCCGCGGGTGCCGCAGGACCTCGAACGCATCGTCACGCGCGCGCTCGCCCGCGAACCGATCCATCGGTACCCGACGGCTCGTGCCCTCGGGATGGACCTCTCGAAGTTTCTCTTCAAGAACGGTGTACCGGTCACCACGTTCGACATCGGGACCCTGGTCCAAGGTGCGATGCGTGAGCGTCAGCGCTATCGGCCGGCCCAAACGAGCATCATCGACAAGCTCATCGAAGAAGCGCTGCTGGAGTTCACGTCACTGACGGACGACAAAGGACCCCCGTCCGCGAGCTTGAATCTCAACCAACTGCCGCCCCTCCAAAAGGGAAACCACGCGACGACGCACCCTGGAAACTACGCGGCCTCGTGGATCGACGAGATCGCCGTGGGGACCAAACGCGAAGACAGCGCCCTGCATGCATCGCTTCCCCCGGGCCTGATGGTGGGCAACCTTGCCGCGCTCGAAGAAGAGCCCCTGCCGCTACCTCCGCCGTCGCAGACCGCGGAGGCTTCTCCCTCGGTACCGCTGGCGGCACGATCCTCGGCGGATTCTCTCGCCGCACCATCGGCCAAGACCTCGTCCTTTCCGCCTCCCCCTCCTTCCCTACCAATGGCCCTACGGAGCTCCGGGTCGGGGGCCGCGACCGGGGTGGGCGTCGCCGTCGCGCTGGTCGTGGCCATGGCGGCCGGCGCCGCGGCTTGGTTCACGCATTTGATTCCGCACCAGTGAAGCCGCAGCTCGCTTCCTTCGGCCGGGTCACATTCTCCCTTCTCTCGCTGACGGCGTGCGCGCGCCACGAGCCGGCGCGGCCCGTGATTCCGCCCGCCCCGATCGAAGCGCCGCAGCCGTGTCCAGACGGAATGGCGTTCGTTTCGGGTCGCTTCTGCATCGATCGCTGGGAGTCGTCGCTCGTGGAAATGACCAGCGAGGGCGAGCGACCGTTTTCGCCGTACGAGCCGCCCGACGGGCGCGACGTACGCGCCGTGACGGGCCGGGGCACGGTGCCTCAGGGATACGTGTCTCGCGACCAATCGGATCGAGCATGTAAGGCGTCGAAGAAACGTCTGTGTCGCGAAGACGAGTGGGTGACCGCTTGCAAAGGCGATCCTCCTCACGCATTTCCCTACGGCGACGTGCGCGTGAAAGGGGCGTGCAACGATTCGGGCATATCGCCCCTTCATGTCTTTTATCCGGAAGCGCCGGAGACGTACCGAGCCAAGCCGATGAACGATCCGCGCTTGAACCAGCAGCCGAGGACGCTCGCAAAGGCCGGCACGTTCACCCAGTGCACGAACGGCTTCGGTGTCTTCGATATGGTGGGTAATCTCCACGAGTGGGTCATGTCGCCGCACCCCACGTTCCGTGGCGGTTACTACCAAGATACGCACATCAACGGTGACGGGTGCTCGTACCGGACGACGGCGCACCAGGCCAATTATCACGATTACTCGACCGGCTTCCGGTGCTGCGCGGATCCCAGATAGAGAAACCTCTCAATCGCAAAAAAGCTCATTGCCGTCGAGCTTGCATTCGCTGCGATGGCACTCGCGCTTTCTTGCATACCTGCTCGAGGCGCAAACGAGCTCCGATTTGCGGTCGACCGAGCACGCGATTCGTTTCGGCTGGTCGCATGGGTCGCCTTCCAGGGCGACCGAATCGTCGCACTCGACCTTTCGCGTGCCGCGTTGCATGCGACATCCGTCCGGTCCGCGGCAAGAAGACGAAGCGGTCAGCGTGGTCCCATCGCAAACGAGCATCGCCCGGCCGTCGTCGGTGCAGGAGTAGGTCCCCCGCTGTCCGCACGGGTCGCCGAGGGCGCCCACGCTGGTATCGCAGTGCAAGTTGTGCCCGTCGACGACCCCGCATTTGTCCGGCCCGCGGCACCTGCGCCAGAGTGCGAACAATCCGTTCTTGCACACCAGGGCGTCGGCTCGGTCCGGGGTACAGGCATAGTCGAGCGGGGGATTCCGGGGGCAGGCGTCTCCCGCCGTTGCAATCGTGTCATCGCAATCGTCGCTGTCGCCGTGACGCCCGCACCCGCGTTGTCCGCGGCAAGGCACCTCGGCCCACGCACCGGAGCTGCACGTCACCGCTCGGTCGGCATCAACGCACACGATTTGGTTTTCGGCGCGACAACGGCCTCCAGTAGAAGGCCGGCTGCGGCACGCCATAGCCGCGAACGCGACCAGCCCCAGCACGAGGAGGAAGGCAGCGCTCCGAATCATGGCGCGCCGGGCCCGGCGTGCGACGCGTGGTGGACTTTCGTCGCGGTGAATCCTCATCCCGGAGGGGCACGCCTTCCTGTCCCACCTCGCACGCACCTTCGATGAGAGCCGAGTTCGCTGCTCGCGTAAAGGGTGTCGGTCGCCGGTCGCGCGAGGAGAGAGCCGAGCGATGTAGATAAGGTGTCGGAGGCGGCCGACCGGGCTGAGCCTTCAGGAAGGCGTGCTGCCCTCCTGCGGACGTTCGTGGCAACATCCGGTCCCTATCCATCATCCCACCGGGAGGAGACCACCCATGGCCATCAAAGTCGGAACCCACGCGCCGCACGTCACTCTGTTCGACACCGAGCGCAAAGCCGTGACTTTCCCCGAACACGGACACGTCACCGTGGTCGCGTTTTTCCCCGCTGCGTTCACGAGCGTCTGCACGAAAGAGCTCTGCACGTTCCGGGACTCGATCGCCGACTATCGCAAGCTCAACGCTACCGTCTACGGCATCAGCGTCGACTCGCCGTTTGCGCTCGCGGAGTACAAGAAGCAGCAGAACCTGCCGTTCCCCTTGCTATCCGATCACAAGCATGAAGCCATCAAGGCGTATGGCGTCGTCCTCGATAACTTGGCCAACGTCGGGCTGACGGTCGCGGTGCGTTCGGTCTTCGTAGTGGAGCCGCACGGAAACGTATCGTGGGCATGGGTGAGCTCGGTGCCCACCGACGAGCCGAAATACGAAGAAGTGGCGAAAGCGGTGGAAGCAGCTGCGGCTCACAAGCACTAATGAGCCCCCCGCTCCGCGACGCCCGCGGAGCACCTGAGGGGCCTGGCTTCGCCACCCCGACTCGGCCTGCCTCACGCACCGCCCCCCGCTCGCTCAGCTCGCGCAGAGACCCGCGGGGGGCGCACTCCTTCGAAAGGGGGTTTTCCTCGCCGTCAGCTGTAGTCCTTCTCCATCCGCTCCTGGTCTTCCTTGCAGCGGATGCAGAGCGTCGTCTCCGGGCGCGCTTCCAGGCGTTTGACGGATATCTCTTCGCCGCACTCCTCGCAGACGCCGAACGTGCCCTCGTCGATCTTCTTGAGGGCCTTCTCGATCTTGTCGAGGAAGCTCTTCTCGCGCCCGCGCAGGCGGAACGTGAACGACTGGAGGTACTCGCTCGACGCGAGGTCCATCTCGTCGGGCAAGTCGTCCGTGTCGAGCGCCATGTCTTGCTCGAGGGTCTGCTTGGCCTTCTTCAGGATCTCGTCGCGCTTTTCGGTGAGCATCGTTCTGAACGTCTTGAGGGTCGCCTTGTTCACTCGGTCGCTCCACTTCGTGG
>JBAULD010000825.1:0-2786 GCA_049578005.1 Polyangiaceae bacterium | reverse complement strand
ATTCGTCCTTTCGAGCGAGCCCGAATCGGCCCATTTCCGATTAAGGAGGTGTGCGAGGAGCGAGGGCCGCGGAAAACGAGCGACGAACCGCCGGTGCGCCAGAGAGAGCGGTGAGGACACGAACGGTTCTCGGCTCATCACTCGGCGTCTCCGGCGTGCGGGCGGTTTTCTTGTCATTCCTTGTTCGACGTGACGCTTTTCTTGTTCGCCACGCCGCATTTTTCCTTCGACGTGACGCTTTTCTTGTTCGACGTGACGCTTTGCTGGTTCGCCGTGCCGCGTTTCTGGTCCGACGTGCCGCTTTTCTGGTCCGACGTGCCGCATTTCTGGTTCGCCTCGCCGCTTTCTCGTTCGCCGTGCCGCTTTTCTCGTTCGCCGTGCCGCTTTTCTGGTCCGACGTGCCGCATTTCTGGTTCGCCTCGCCGCTTTTCTCGTTCGCCGCGCCGCATTTCGTGTTCGACGCGCCGCATTTCTCGTTCGACGCGCCGCATTTCTCGTTCGACACGCCGCGGTACTGGTTGAACACGCGGCAATCACGGTGCAGTGGGTAGCCCCAACGCATCCGCTACGGACCGGCCCCGCCCAACCTCGCTCCGCCGACCCCGTGCTACCTTCTTTCCATGCTGGCCCACGAAACTCTTCCACGTTCGGTGTCGCCGGGGACCTTCGATCAGCGCGTCATTCTGCACGGCATCACGTGGGACCAATACGAGGCCGTGCTCGCCATGCGTGGGGAGTCTTCCGGCGTCCGGATCGCCTACTTCCGAGGAGAGCTCGAGCTCATGAGTCCGTCGCGCGACCACGAATCCATCAAGACCTGCATCGCTCGCTTGGTCGAGGCGTACGCCGAAGAGCGTGGGCTGCGGCTCGACGGTTTTGGGTCGATGACGCTTCGGGATCGGCCGAAAGAGCGCGGCGTCGAACCGGACGAGTGCTACGAGATCGACGGGCCGAAAGCGTTCCCCGATTTCGCGGTCGAAGTGATCTGGACCAGCGGCGGTCTCGACAAGCTGGAGATCTATCGCGGGTTCGGCGTTCGCGAGGTGTGGATCTGGCGCGACGGCAACATCGAAGTATACGGGCTGGGGAGCGAGGGGTATCGGCGAATCGCGAAAAGCGAGATTTTGCCGGAGCTCGACCTCGGGGCGGTCGGGGAGCTCGCTACGCGGGCCGACCAGACGGGGGCGGTTAGGGAATTTCGGCGGGGGTTGAGATTGTAGACGGATGTGTTTCCGACGGTCGACAGCGAATGGCGGTCCACACTGGCCCCCTCGCCGGTAATGTGAAGCCCCGTGAAGGTAGGCCTTGTGGTTCCTGGTGGGTTCGATCGGGGAGATCGCGTGATCACCGCCCTACTCAATCTCGCGGAAGAGCTGGGGTCCCGGCACGATCTCCATGTCTTTACGGCGGACGGGCCCAGCGGCCCGGGGCGTTACCGGCGCGCAGGGGCAAATGTCTACCAGCTTGGCGGCACGGCCGACCTCGCAGAGCGCTCGGGGCGCGCCCGTCGGCTATCGAGACTCGGGCGATTCCTAATGAGCCTGGTGGGTGAGATACGTCGCATTCACGCGGAAGGCCCGTTCGACCTGCTGCACGCGTTCTGGGCTCTGGACACAGCATTCGCTGCGACGATCGTCGGACGCCACCTGCGGGTGCCTGTCGTAGTGAGTGTCGGCGGCGGCGAAGCCGTGTGGATACCGGCGATCGCCTATGGCGGGGCGGGATCATTCGCCGGGCGCGTCCGTCTAAACACTTCGCTTCGCCTCGCGCAGGCGATAACGGCGGGAAGCGCGTTTGCCATTCAAAACCTACCGGCCTTCGCCCGAAGACGCGCTCGAGTAATTCCGCTCGGAGTGCGCTGTCAGACATTCGACGCGACACCCGAGCGCCCGCCTGGACCGCCCTGGCGCCTTCTGCAAATTGCTGATCTGAACCTTGTCAAGGATCAAGAAACGTTGCTCCGTGCGTTCCAGTGTGTCGTTGAGCGCCTGAGCGACGTGTCGCTCGACTGCATTGGCGAAGACACGCTGAATGGCGAACTGCGTAGTCGCGCGAACGAACTCGGAATCGGTTCATACGTCCGTTTTCATGGTTTTTTACCGCAAAGAGTGCTTCCGGACTTCTATCGTCGTGCGCACCTTCACCTCGTTTCGTCGCGTTACGAGAGCCAGGGTGTGGCCATCCTCGAAGCCGCAGCGGCTGGAGTACCAACAGTTGGCACGGCGGTTGGGCTGGTGCCAACGCTACACCCACTCGCCGCGAGGTGCGTCCCGCCGGGTGACGCTGTTGCGCTTGCCGAAGCAATATCGGCGCTCCTTCTCGACGAAGCGGCTCGTCGAGCCATGGGCGCCGCCGCCCGGCGATGGGCGCACGACCACGACGCGCGATGGACGGCCCTCGAATTCGAGCGCGTCTACGTTTCTCTACTCCACGGACGGCCTAACGCGCGCCCCGAGCCTCACAAGCTCTCCGTCTTGGGATCTCGAAGCCGAATCAAGCGCTGAGCAATCGCGAGTTCCCAGGAGTGGTCGTAGTAGCGACTCGCATACCGCCAGCGCGCAAGGTTTCGCAGAACGGACTTTCGAAGGGGCGACGTCCGATAGTCTTGCGCGGTCGGAAAGCGGCAAGCAAGTACGCGGGCCACGTCTCGAACTCGCCGGCGGAGCCGCGGCGTAAGCCAGGGCGCGTCTCGCTGGCATACCCAATTCTGCCAGAGCGGCTCAGCCCACTCCTCCGGAGTGGAGGGAAGCGAAGGACCCGATGGTCCGTAGCTGCGGAGAACGGGA
>JBAULD010000824.1:0-2246 GCA_049578005.1 Polyangiaceae bacterium | reverse complement strand
GGTCGGGAGCGCCTACGAGAAGGCTGTCGCGCCCTACTTTCTCACGGAGGCGTACAACAACTTCATATCCAATAGCAAAGACGACTACATCGACGGGCGCTACAAGAACATCAGCTACTTTTCGGTCTATCCCAATCAGATGCGGCGCATCTACGCGAACTTGATGGCGACGGAGAGCGCGACCGCCGAACTGGACAACGGTACCGCAGCGCAGATCTTCACGCTCGCGCCGTATACGATGCCTGCGAGCAGCGGCGCGGGCAACCCGGTCACCGCGGTACAGTATCTGCCCTGGGATAAGTACGACCCCACCGATCTCGCGACTACCCAGCTCCAGTACCCGCCGGGCGCCGTGCTTCTCGATCCGCTGGTGGGGTGGGAGGCGCAGTACCCGGCGCTCATCAACTTGTTCGTCTTCGGGCCGACATCGCTCAGCATGGACCTCGTAAATCAAATGCGCATTTTCTCGACGGGCGACGCCGCCACGGTGTCTCTACCGGTCGATCAGCAGGTGCGTTATCGCGATCCGCTCAGCGGAATCGAATACGTAGCGAAAGGCTCCGGCGGACCTGAGTATGGCACCGAGCAGATCAACGCCTCGAGCATCGGCTTCGAAGTTCAGAAGACAATCGGAGCTCGCATGCTTCAGCACGCGAACTATCTCGCTCAGCTCGCATACGAGGTCACCGGACCGCCCGACTCGACGGGGGAGCTCACGTACCTTACCGATGGCCAGGGGAACCTCGTCCCGAAGCCGACCCAGGCGGCTCAGGACGCTGCCACGATGCTGAAGAACTACGCGTCGAACATCGACGTCGTGCGGCAGCTTTCGCTCTTCTTCGGCTACGGGCCGCTGGGTCATTGAGGCCCGGCTGGCGGCGGGCAGTGGTCGTGTCGTTTCAGCCGTTCGGTTCTCTGAAACCTCGGATATCGGTTCTCGGTGTCCTAATGACCGCTCTGACCATAGCGGGATGTGCTGGTTCTAACGGTAGCGGCACCGGCGGTGCAGACGCGTCCAGGGATGGCGTGGCTCCGGTCCCGGAGGGCGGGGAAGACGGACCGTTCGGCTCAGGAAGCTCGGGCGGGCCGATGGTGGTCGCCGGCGGCTCGAGTAGCAGCTCGGGTTCGGGTGGGTCCAGCAGCGGCTCTGGGACGGCGCTCGACGCGGTCGCACCGCGCACCTACGACGGAACGGTCGGTATGCCTTGTGAGATTGATACGGACTGCGATCCCGCGGGAGGCCCTGGCGAAAATGTCTGTTCGAAGACTGCGTTCGGCGTCGGACCGCTCTGGCCGACTCCAGTTTGTATCCTGATGCGCTGTGACCCCATTGGGTCGAGCAACGAGGGCATCCGATATTGCGACGGGCCGCCGAACGACCCAACGTCGCCGGGCATTTGCCTCCCCACGACGAGCCCGCCCGAGGTGAACATGGGAACGTGCCTGCCTCGGTGTCAGGTCGCGGTCGACGGGGGTGCGCCCATCGGGTGCCAGGGCAAGAACGCATGCAACCTGGTCGGCGCTATCGATACCGCGACGGGGACCGTAGTCGGCGAGGGTTATTGTTTCGGGGGCTGCGCTGCCAACTCGGATTGTCCGTCGGGGAGCCAGTGTCAGGTGGACGAGGGCACATGCGTGACGACGCTCTACACACGGACGAAAATGCTCGGACAGGCGTGCAGCTCGGCCGACTCCGCCGCGACCAGCAACGCCTGCTTCTGCGATTACAGTCCGGCAACCAATCAAGGCTATTGCACCCAATCGTGCATCGTAGGAGGGCCACCCTGTCCCAGCGGGTACCTATGTGACACGGGCGAAACTGGGCAAGTCGCCGGTCTGGCCGCGGACGGTGGAGCGCTCCTCGGCTTTGCCGTGCAGAACACGGGCATGGCGGGGATCTGCCGCGTATCGTGCCAGGCCGGCGGCACGTGCCCGGCCAACTCATCTTGCAGCACCAAGGAAACGGTTGGTCCGGTCTGCGCGCCCTAGTCGGGCGCTCGAGGATTCGTATGAAACGACTCGTCTTTCTTCCCGCGGTGTTTGCGCTCGGAATGGCCGCTCGCTCCGCTCCTGCGCAGTCGATCACGCGCATCAAAGACGAACCGACTCAAGGGGCAGGTCAGGGCGAAAAGGATCCTCTGCGTGGATCCACACTGACCTTCGATCAGAGCGTCACCACGCAAACGGTGGGGCTCGGTGAGACGCCGCAGTCCTACGTGCCCGTCTATCAGTGGTGGCTTTCGCTC
>JBAULD010000823.1:0-5981 GCA_049578005.1 Polyangiaceae bacterium | reverse complement strand
CCCGAGCAACGGCAGCGGGGCGCCGTGCGCGGGGAGCGGCGCGAGCGTATGGGGGTGGGACGTCAACGAAACGGTGCAGTGGAACAGCGGAGGAAACGCCTACTCCTGTTGGGACTGAGTCGAGGTCACCGTGAAGCCGAGGGAAGAACCCAGACCGGTCCGGCGGGCCGCGACGCTCGCGATTCTATCGCTGGCCCTCTTCGTGGCCTTCGCCCTCCTCCGTTCCAGGCACGACTTCGTGTCGGCGCCGAAGCGACCCCTCCCGCCGGACGAGAATCCGCCCGGGGAATCCGTCGTCCAGGTCCCGCCTTCGCCCCCGAAGGCGCTCGCCCGGACCCCATCGCTGGCGCAGCCGGCGCCCGATCCGCCGCCGGTCATCGACGAGATATCCGTCGAGAAACCCGAAGTGTGCTCCGGCGAGGAAAACATGATCACGGTCCGTGCGCACACCACCAACGGCACCGACGCATTTCTGCACGGCGTCGTCGACGGAGCGATGGGGACGTCGGTCCCGGTGCGGCTCTGGTTGGACGAGGCGGGTCGCGTACAGGGCACGCACTCGGTAACTGTCTTCGGGCGGACGAATACGCCGGTCACGGTTCCGCTGCCGGACTACCGTGTCCGAGACTGTCAGCCGGCGCGACTGGTCGCGGTCGAGCAGCACCTTCGGGCGAACACCTGGGGGGATTTCGATTTCATCGCGAAGATCGTCGTCCTCCCGCCACGCGGCCGCGGCGCCGCTCGCGCCGGCGAGAGCGAGTTCACGCCCACGTCCTTCGTCTGGTCTTTCGGCGACGGCACGGCAGCGACGACCTTCGCTCCCGTAGCGACGCACACGTACGAAGGGAGAGCCCAGGACGCGCTCTATTCGTACTTCACGGTCAGGGTCGAAGTGCACAGCAAGCAAGGTGGGACACTCGCCGGTCGAACGACGCTGCCCCTCATCAATCCGGCGTTCGAAGCGCTGGCTCGCAAGAGCATCGTTCAGCTACTGATCGCGCTCGACCCGCGCTTTCCCGAGCTCGGGCCCGACGGGCGGGTGGTGCAGCACGTCCGCATCTGGCACACACGTCCCGAACCGGTGACGATCGAGAGCGCCACGAGGACGGCGTACTTCGAAACGGGATCCGGTCAGTCTCGCCCCGAGATCGTGGACCCGGTGCAGCTGCTCGGAACGAACGTCATCCCGCCGGGCCAAGAAGGTATCGCGACCACCGTGGTGCTCGACACGATCGCCGACCCGGGGGTCTTCTCGGCTACTTACAGGGTCGCCGGCAAGTCGCAAGACGGACTGCCCGCGATGGGTAGTTTCTCCGTTCTCCGGCCGCCGCCCCGACCGACCGCCGAAAATAGCCGGCTCGTGAAAGACCCGGCCCTCACCGCTCAGATCCTCGCGGCGCGTGCCATGCTCGGCAAGGACGTCGTCACCGACGAAGACATCTGGCAACTCCAGCGCGAGCAGCGTCTCCCTCGCCTCACGTCGAATCCCTCGCGCGCCGAGGACGCTCCGGCTCGACCGCCGCCGTATCTGGGCGGGCCACAAGCCCCCTCGTACGGGCCGCCGGTTCCGACGTCGGTCACGCCGCCTCCGGCGATTACCGCGGCGGCCGGAGTTCCTCGGATGGAGCGATAGGCGAGCCCCCAGGCCGCGCCCCCAGTGCGCGGCGCTCGTGGTTCAACAGCCATCGCTTCCGCTCGACTCCGCCGCCGTAGCCCGTGAGCGAACCGTCCGCCCCGATGACCCGATGGCAGGGCACGACGATGCCGACGGGGTTGGCGCCGTTGGCGAGACCCACCGCGCGCACCGCCGCGGGATTGCCGATTCGTCGCGCGATCTGCCCGTAGGAGCGTGTCTCGCCGTACGGGATTTCGCGCAGGGCGGTCCAGACGCGGAGCTGGAACTCCGTGCCCTCCGGGAACGCCACGGGCAAACCGTCGATCGCGTCCGGCTCTCCCGCGAAATAGGCGCGTAGCGCTGAGCCGATTCCGGCTGGATTCGAGGTCGGGACCAGCGACATGGCGCCTCCGCCGCCCAAGTCGCCACGAAGGAGCCGCTGCATGCGGGAGTGGCCGTCGGTCCATCCGGCGGCGCAGAGCCTGCCCTCGGGGTCGACGACGAGCGCAAGCTCGCCGAGCGGTGTCTCCACGTGATCGACTCGATAAACGCGCGGCTTCATCGTGCTCTTTTCTCCCGTGAGGAACGCGACGCGGCGTCGGCGGTCCAGAGGTGCTGCGCTGCGTAGGCTCGCCATGGCCTCCAGCGTTCGGCCCGAGCGTAGAGCTCGGCCGGCGTCGGCCTCGGACCGTCGGCCTGTGCGGCGCGCAAGAGGCCGACGTCGCTCGAGGGAAATGCGTCGGGTTCGCACCCCGCGCGGAGCGCGATGTAGTGGGCGGTCCAGTCCCCGACTCCTCGGATCATTCGGAGCCGCGCCACGGTCTTTTCGACCGTTTCGAGCGGGTCGAAGAGGCGCGGATCGGCGAGCGCGGCGTGCGCAATCGCGATCAGCGCTCGCCGGCGCGCCTCGGGCATGGCGAGCGCACCGAGATCCGCGCGCGCCACCTGCGCCGCGCTCGGAAAAAGGAGCGTGAGGCCGGGGTCGGTGCGCTGCTCGGGAGCCATCGGCGTGCCACACGACCGGGCGAGTTGCTCGACGAGGCGCCGCGCGGCGAGCACCGTGACCTGCTGCGCGAGGATCGCCCGTACGGCGAGCTCGAACCCGTCCCAGCTCCCCGGAATGCGAAGACCCGGACGGGCGGCCACGAGTGGCGCCAGAAGAGGATCCCCCGCGAGGTGTTCACCGATCCCCGCGACGTCCGCCCCGAGATCGAACAGTCGGCGGACGCGCGCGATGATCGCCGGAAGAACGCGGACGCTGGGAGAGCGGATGGTCGCCGCGAGGCTATGGCAATCCGGTAGGTGCTCGACCGTCACGGTCGAGGGATGCCCGTCCTCGAGGACCGTCCGCGCGTACCCTTGGTCGTCGACGCGTTCGACTCCTCCAATCGCGCGCGCTCGCAGGTGGGTCAGGACCGAGTCCCAGTCGTAGGGCGGGCGGTACCGCAGTCGAACCGTCACCCCCGCCTCGGCGACGGTGCCCTCCGGCAACGGCGTCGTCGCTCGGCGCCGCAGATCGCTCGGCGGACGGCGAAAGAGATGCTGGAAAGTCTCGTTGAATCGCCGGACGCTCCCGAACCCCGATGCGACGGCGATCTCGGCCATCGGCAGGCGGGTCTCGTGGACGAGCTGCTTGGCAAAAAGAACGCGCCTGGTTTGCGCCATCGCGACCGGGGAGGCGCCGAGGTGCTGCTTGAAAAGGCGCCGGAGTTGGCGGCCTCCGACTCCCAGCCGCTCGGCGAGCGTGTCGACGCTCGACTCTTCGCCGTCGAGCTCTCCTGCCGCGATGAGCGCGAGGCCGCGCGTCACGGTGTTCGACGTCCCTCGCCACGAGCCGACCTCGGGCGCCGTCTCGGGTCTGCAGCGAAGGCAGGGTCGGAATCCAGCCTCTTGCGCGGCGGCGGCCGATGGAAAGAAAACGCAGTTCTCGAAATTCGGTGTCGCCGCGGGGCAGACGGGTCGGCAATAAATCCCGGTCGAGGTCACGCCGACGAAGAGTCGTCCGTCGAAGCGCGTGTCGCGCGTGCGGAGCGCGCGGTAACACACTCGCGGGTCGAGGCCTTTCATGGCAGCGAGGAGTGAGTACTACCCGCCGGCGGCCTGCGCTCGCGGTTTTCGGACATGCTGATCTCGCGCGCGAGGCACGAGTCTGGCCCAACCGACGAAAGGGCGCCCCCCCGGAGGCCCGTTCTTCAACCCGAAGTACGCTCTTGTCAGTCTCGCTTCGCGTCGCTGGCGCCCGAGTCGGTAACAGCGCCGCCATCCGGGGTCGTGATCGCCCCCCCGTCCGTCGCCGTCGCCGGCTTCACGTTGCGGATGACGAAGATCATGTCCTGGTAGTCGTCGTTGGTCGCCTCTTCCAACGCGATTAGATACGAGTTCGCGACCGGGTTTCCGAGGCGGTCCTTGAGGGGCCAAACGCGGTAGCGGTGAACCGGTGACGATACGCCGAAATTGACCCCGGCCTCGACGATGTCGGCGGGCAGCGGAGGGTTGGCGGTTTGCGTCACGATGTTGAGATTGTCTTCCGAATAGTCGTAATCGCCGTTCAGCGGCGCGGGGTTCGGGACCAGCGCGAGAGAAATGCTCCCGTCGCTCCTCTGGGCGCCGAAGCACCACAGACCGAAGCTCCCCGTCGGCGTGAACGTCCCGGCGGTATTTCCGTTGATCGGCGGAAAGACCATCTCGCTGTGGTCGGAGGTGTACGGGTCACTGGCGAGAACGCTGGACATCGCGGCGACGTACTGAAGGCCCGCGGGGAAGTCCGCGGGTCCCGGAACCTTCGTGATGGCAAGGGCCGCTGGCTGCGCGATGGCCGGAGTGACGGAACCCGCGGCAAACCATCCGAACGGAAAGTCGATCTTGGGAGCAAATCGGGCAGGGGCGAGCAGCACCGCCGGCTGCGTCGTATCCGCCAGCTCGAAATCTTGGATGACCACTTCGTCCGAGGGCGTGTCGCCCCCGGCGGTTGGCGAGGCCATCGCCAACGGGCTCACCTGGTTGACGTTGAGGTACGTCTTCAGATTGTCGCCCACGTTGACCTGGTATCCGAGGGTCGCGATGATTTGACCGAGGGTAGGTTCGTAGCGACCGTAGTTGCTCGAAGGTACGCCCGCGTCGTTGATGCTCTCGGGGTCGTTCCACAGCGACACGCCGTAGAGACCGGCCTGGACGCAGTCGGTGCTCGTCTGCGCGACCAGGAGCGCGGCCACGGCTTCGCCGCCGGTGTTGTCGTACCGACTGGGCGGACTCGTATTCGTGGAAAGAAACTGGACTTCGACGTCGAGGTCTCCCCCGGCTGCGATGGTCGCCGGCAGAGCAACGGCGGTTGCGGCCGCATCGGCTCCGGCGTCCGAAGCCGCCACCACCGTGGCCTGGAAGGCCGCGGCATTGGCGTGCTGCCGAAAGCTCGCCGGCATCAGGTTCGCCTGAGGCGGGACGGCGACGCCGACGCTGGTGATCGTGACGGAAGTCGTGCCGCCGTTGTGCAGCCGCATCCGCTGCGTGTAGGGATCGTCCACCGTGTTGATGCCGCTGAAGATCGCTTCGTCTTTCCGCAGAAAGAATCGGGGGTCGTTCCCGTACGTGTAGTTCGTGAACGAAAGCGTCGTCGCGCCGGCTTCGGCGGGACAGGCGGGAACGATCGGATTGGTCGCCGAGGCGGAGTCGACCGGCGTCGAGCCCGAGTCGACCGGGGTCGAGCCCGAGTCGACTGGATTCGAACCCGAGTCGACTGGAGTCGAGCCCGAGTCGTTCGACGCGGACTGCGAGTCGACCGTCGAAGCGTCCGTCGGAGGTTGCGATGTGGACGTGTTGTTGTTGTCCGAGCAGGCGGGCAATAGGCAAGCAGCGAGGCTCGCGGCCACCAGCCCCGAGCGCTCGCGAACGATCGAGGAAAAGCGCCTCGCGTCGGCGCAACGATACGAGTTCGAAATTCGATAAGACCCCATCGCCGACAACTCCTTTCGCGAAGCGCAATCCGGCACTCCCACCCTCTCGGGCGCGACCCCCCGTCTACGCCATCGCTTGGAATGCGCAAGAGTTTTATTAACGAGTACGGTTCCACTGGAAGACGTCCGCGCCAGCGGGGTCGGCCGGCCGATGCCGAAAGAATTGACGCCGAACCGTCGCGAGTTTTCCTTCGCCGGGAGCCACGCTCGATAGGCCGTACCCTCCGCCATGCCCCTCATCTTCCACCTCTCCGACTTGCATATCGACCCGAGGAGTGACATCCAGCGTGCCCTTTTCGACGTCTTGGTCGATACCATCGGCCGGGAGAAACAAGCGTCGAAGGCCGATCAGCTCGCCTTGGTGATCACCGGCGACGTCTTCGATTCCAGCACGCTGCCTCCGGCCGAAGCCGTGC
>JBAULD010000822.1:0-2675 GCA_049578005.1 Polyangiaceae bacterium | reverse complement strand
ACTACGAGCCCTCCGTGACGATCCAATCCCGTTTCTTGCCACCCACGAGGAGGAGGAGCGTTTGTCCGTCGAGGACTTCGCGGCTCGATTGCGTTCGAGTGACCCCGCCACGCAGGTTCTTGGTGCGTTTCACGACGCTGTGCTCGTTGGAATGCTGGGCTTTCTTCGTCACGCAAGGCTGAAGGCTCGGCACCGAGCGTCGTTATGGGGGATGTATGTTGCTCCCGAGCAACGGAGACGTGGCTTTGCCAGTGAGCTCGTTTCGACGGCTATCGCGCGACTGAGCGCCGTTGGAGATATCGAGCAGGTCGAATTAACCGTGGTCATCGGCGCGGAGCCTGCGCGGCAACTGTACGTGACGGCGGGGTTCCGCGTTCAGGGACTTCTTCGTCGAGCCATGAAGAGCGGCAACGATTACTTCGACGAGGAGGAACTCGTCATCTGGCTCAAAGACGTCCCCAAGGGTTGAACGAATCCTCGACTTGGCTCCACATTCAAACTTCCGGCGATGACCTGCCAACGACCGCCCACCTTGCGCCAAGTCCGCGTGTATCGGTAGCTGCCATCGCAGACGTTCCCATCGAAGGTGCTCGCCAAGATGGCGAGCACCGTCACCTTGGCGACGAGGTCGTCGACATCGATGCTCGTGTCTTCGAGGTCAAGCCGGGTGAGCCGAAGCCTTCGCGCGGCATGCGCGGGGACTTGGGGGAAGACGCGCCGACTAGCCTGGCGGATGGGTAGAACGGAAGTTCCTCCGAAAGGTTTACTCGGGCGAGGTCGCCCCAACTAGCATCGCCGTTTCTGCGGAGGTCTTTATGCAATCGCCTGAAATGTCGCGCGACGATTCATCTTGGTACGGGCGTTGCTCGTGATACGGGTCTCTCGATGGGCTCTCGAAGCGATCGAGCTCGGCGTAATGCATGCCGTTTTCGTCGCGTGTGCCTCGTCGCCGCCAGCAGCGCCGCCGACGTTGGAGCCGATCCGACCAGAGCCCGTGACGAAGACGGCGCCAGATGAAAACAGCTACGACCTCGGGGTACCGGTCGAGAGCAAGCTGGACCCGGGCGTCAATGGCAAGCTTCCTCCCGAAGAGATTCAGAGAGTGGTGCGAGCCAGTTTCGGCATCATGCGTCGCTGTTACGAGAACGGCATGCAGCGAAACAGCAAGCTGTCGGGAACGATCACCACGAAGTTCGTCATCGGCGAAGATGGCGCGGTAAAACTGGCGGCAGTTGCCAGCACATCGCTACCGGATGCCGAGGTCGTTCGGTGCGTGGTCGACGCGTTCGGGCATCTTGTCTTCCCGCATCCCGAAGGCGGAATGGTCGCCGTCGTCTACCCGATCATGTTCAATCCCGGCGATTAGCCAACCCGTCCGGCGCATCCCGGGAGGAGGGGCGACCTCCAGCGCTTCGGCGTAGGTGACGGACGCCTTCCCCGACGTCCTCTTGGCGATCTTCAGCCATACGCACGCGAGGACAGACGGTACGACGCGAGCCACGCCGACCACTCCCGGGCATCCGCGAACGAGGGCACCGGAATTTCTGTCGTGATCACCTTCTTGCCGCCGGGTTTCGCGCGGCTTTTCACTGCTGACTCACGTTGCGTCCGTTTGTTCCCTCGCGAACATTGAAGCGTCGGGCGGGCTACTCGGTGTCTGTGTTGCCGATCTTGGGCGACGGGCTGTTCTCGCGGATCTCTCGGATGAAGGCGGGCACCTCTCGGTTCAGGAGGTCCGCCCGATCCATCTGAATGTAGTGGCGGCTTCCCTTGGCGATGACCCGGCGGCTTCGGCTCGATAGGTTCTTGAGGTCCTCCTGCCCAGCCTGCCGAACGCTGCCCATCCGCTTGAGAAGTTCCGCAGACAGGGGCGAGTTCGGCGGCGACAAGCTCGGGTCCGACGAGAAGATGAGGACCGGCAGATCATCGAACGGACCGGTGCCCAGAGTCTCACGTCCGGAGGCTTCGCTTGCCGCACCCTCCGCCAAGATGGCGTCGAATTGTGACGGAATGCAGCTATCCGCGCGAAGCCACGTGGCGTTGTGCTCGAAGCCCGGCGCCACTTGCAAGCACTCGCCCCGGATTCTGGGGATGCCGAAAAAGGTCTGCCATTTCAAGATCGCCATATCCCTGTCGGCATCGTGTCGAAGGGCACGAAGCTCGGGCGGAACATTGGCAGCCTCGATGGGGGTGACGCAATCCACGAACACCAAACCCGCTACGTCGTGCGGAAAGCGCGCGGTAAAAGCCCGGATGTGCAAGCCCCCGATGGAATGCCCCATCAGCACGAGCGGGGCTCCGACGCCCCCTTCCGACAACAGCGCGTGCAACCGATCGGCAACGCTGTCGGAGTCACGTCCTCCGCGTTGGTCTTCGCTCCAGCCGACGCCGAAGCGATCGTAGGAGCAAACCCGTGTGGTCTTGGAGAGGGACGGCTGCACCTTGCCCCAGATCAGCCAGTCGTTGCCTAGCCCGGCTTCGAGCACGATGGTCGGTGAGCCCTCCCCGGTGCAGTACAAGTGCATCATCTTGCCGTTGACCGGGTAGAGCTTGCCCGGCGGCGGATATGCATTGCGGTAGTAACGGACGGACAGCGCGTTATAAGTCGCACCGACGGCTCCAAGCATTACGAGAAGCAGGACCAATCCCAGGCAAGTGCGAAGACCGCCAGACGC
>JBAULD010000821.1:0-7230 GCA_049578005.1 Polyangiaceae bacterium | reverse complement strand
CGCCGAGCTTGGCCCGGAGCTCGCCAAGGACCTCGGCCACCTCGATGTGATACTCGGTCCCGCTCGTGATCATGTCGCCCGTGACGACGGCCAAGTCGGGCGCGCACAGGTTCGCGGCGCGCGACCAAGCGAGCCCCCAGGCCCTCGGCGTCAGCGTCCCTATGTGTAAATCGGAGAGGTGAGCGATGCGCAGTCCGTCGAAGCGCGGATCGAGGCCGGGAACGGGAACTTCTCGCTCGACGACGCGAAACCACCGCCGCCGAACGAGGATGCCGTAGCCGCAGACTGCGAGACCGGAGAGATAGCTCCCCATGTACCAGCCCATCGGCAGATGGACGGGCATCCCCCGCACGGCGTCGACGAAGAGAGCGACGAGTGTGGCGATCAACGAGGGAATGAAGGCCCAGACCGCAGCGCACCAATGGACGAAGTACGGGACGTCCACGAGCCGGACAATCGCCGCGTGCCTCTTTCGGTCGGGCATGCCGGCGCGCGCCCGACCGAGAAACAAGGAGGTCCCGAGCAGAGCCCACACGCTGCCGACTAGCCAAGCCGGCGCCCAAGCGCTTCCCGGGTACGAACCGATCCGGCGAAACAGCTCTGCGACTCCGAGCCCAACGGGGACGTGCACGACGACGGTCGCGGCAAAGAGCCCGAGCAGGAACCTCGACATCCGCGCCCGGCGCCGGTGCGCTCGAGGAGCCACGGGCTCGACGCCGCCCTCAGCGGTCGAGGCAGTCATCCAGCGTGGAGCCCTTCGACGACCGCACCATCGTCGCAAACAGCGCGCACGACGCTCGGTGCCGCCCAAAGGGCCACGACCGACGAGGACAACCCGAGCTCGGTGCTCATTCGGATCCAGCTGCCCGCGCTGCGACGAAGGAGCCGAGCTTTGGCCGAGCCCGCCCAGGCGACGCCGTTCGAATCGACGGCGAGCGCCAGCAGGTCACGCGTCGTTTGGACGGGCTCCAGTTGCGGTTCGAGACGCCGGCCGAGTGCGAGCGCGTGCCCGCCGGCTCCGATCGTGACCGCCCCTTCAGGCAGCGCGGCTATCGAGTGCAGATTGCCCGCGCAGACGGACCCGAGATATTCGGACACCCCGAGTTCGACCCGAACGAGCGACCCGACGTCGCCACAGGCCACGATTTCTCCGGAGCCGAGGCGCGTCACCCCGCGCAACCGCGCGCACGCCCGAACGTCGCAAAGCAGCGCGAGCTTGCCTCGCGAGAACTGAGCGACAACGCCGAACGTCGATCGGCCTTCCCGTGGGCCGCGCCCGACTCGAAGTGCCGGACGCTCGCCGACCAGCGTTACCATGGTGCCGGGAGGGTCGACATGGGCTCCGAGAAAGGTGATTTCGGAATCGGGCAGGGGCCAGGGCTCCAGACCAACTCCCAGCACGAGCCTTCCCGCGAACCCGCCCGAACCGAAAGCAATGAGGTCGCCCGGACGCAGCCAGGCCAACCCGAGCACGCTCCGCGGATCGACCTCCGAGAAAGCGGGAGACCGGGTCCACCCCGACCGCTCCCACAGGAGCAGCCCGGCGGCACCGACGGCGACCGCGGCTTCTCCGCCCGTGTCGAACACCGCCGCCCGCAGAGCTCCCGAGCCCATGGGCGGAACACGAATGCGCCAGGTCCAAGTCTCAGCGGACGACCGTTTCTGTCCTTTCTCCGCGGGCGCAGCCGGCAGACGCGACTTCGAATCGATCGATTCGCGAGCCTGCGCGGGAACGAGCCCAACACGTGGCGCGCCCGCAGCCGGGGGCGGCAGGTCGAGCGCGGTGGGAATGTCGGCCTCCTTTGCCGGGGCACCCTGCGGAGGCGTCGGGCGCATCGAAGCTTCGCGGAGGAGCGGCTCCACGGCGCCCCAGAGCGCCCCAATCGACGGATGGCGGTCCGAGGGCTCGGCCGCAGTGGCTCGGCAGATGAGAGCGTCGAGGCGCTCTACGATATCGGGCCGCATCGCGAGCTCGCGCGGGAGGACTCCGCGAGTCTTGAGCAGACTCGGTCTCGAGCCGTTCAGAAGCCGGGTTACGACCACCAGGGGGTTCTCGCCATCTCCGTGAGGAAACGCCTTCACCCCCGTGAGCATTTCGTAAAGGATCGCGGAAAAGGAGAACACGTCCGTCCGCGAGCTCACCCTCCGGTTGCCCTGCTCGAACTGCTCGGGCGGCGCATAGCCGAGCGTCGCCCCCGCGAGGGACGTCGTGCGGCCGAGGCCGATGTCGAACACCTTGGCCAGGCCGAAATCCGTGACTCTGGCGACTTCGGCGCCTCCCTCGGTCGCAAGCAGAACGTTCGACGGCTTCAGGTCGCGGTGGACGATCTTGTGCGCGTGCACGTCCTCGAGCGCCAGAACGATCTGCCGGGCGATTCGGAGCGTGCGGTCGAGCGCCATCGCGGCACCGCGGCCGGGTTCGAGAACCTGTTCCAGGGTCGGGCCCCGAACGTACTCGAGAACGGTGAAGGGCAGTTCGAGCGGTTCGCCACCCGAAGGCGCAGAGAGCCGCGCCGTAGCGTGGTCGAAGAAGCGCACGATATGGGGATTCGGCCGCGGCGCCTGCCCCAGCATTCGAAGAACCTGAGCTTCGCGTTGGAACCGCACCAACGCCTCGGGCGTGACCGCGTCCGGCCGAAGTACCTTGACGATGACGAGATAGCCGTTCGGGTCGTCCCAGTTCGCACTGAAGACCCAGCCCTGACCCCCCTCACCGACCCGCTCGCGCACGTGATAGCGCCCGCCCTGGGTCCCGCGAAGCACCTGCCCCGGCAGCCAATCACGGAGCGCGATCAAGCGCGAATCAAGCGGCTGCATGGTAGCGCCAACGCGGGCGCATGCACGCTGTCACACCCCGAGGAGCTTGACGAGAGTCTCCTTGTTCGTGACCCCAACGTGAGTGCCCGACACCTTTCCGTCCTTGAATACGAGCACGGTCGGTACGCCCCGAATTCCGAACTTGCTCGCCACGGCGGGCGAGTCGTCGATGTCGAGTTTGCCGACGCGAGCCTTGCCCTTGAACTCGTCAGCCAGCTTCTCGACGATGGGCTGGAGCGCCTTGCATGGGCCGCACCAGACCGCGCTGAAGTCGAGGAGGAACGGCACCGGCGACTTGAGCACTTCGGTGTCGAAGTTCAGGTCGTTGATTTCAAGGACGTTTGGACCAGCCATGGGCTCTACTCTCCGCTTCTATTTATAATGCTCGGATGACCGCGTGTCGATCTGGTTGCGGATACCCCGGCGGCGCCCGCTGCGCCACGTGAAGAGGAAAGAGAGCGGAACGGCTCCAGCTTTCGCGCGAAACTTGGCCTTTTGCCCGCGCTCACACCATCTTCGGCGAGGAGGCCGACGATGAAGGACGAGTCTACACCCCCCCGCGCGCCCGACCCGACCACGAAGCCGTATCGAGGACCCGAGCGCCGTCGCCACCAGGTATTCGTGACGCGAAACACCGAATACCACTTCCGCGACGGAGTCTGCGTCGCCGTCCGCGACCGGCGGACGGGCGGGTTTTTACAGGGCCATCTGGCGCTCTCCCGCTCGTTGCACGGCGGAATTCGATTCTTCGCGAACGGCGCCATCTCGCCGAATCCGGGCGAGCCGCGTCCAGGCGAGTCGCTATACTTTGCCAGCGAAGAGCGCGACCTCGTCACGAGCCCGCTCGAGCGTGTCGAACGGC
The DNA here is from genome assembly GCA_049578005.1 of Polyangiaceae bacterium. GTDB lineage: Bacteria > Myxococcota_A > Polyangia > Polyangiales > Polyangiaceae > Palsa-1150. The sequence continues at coordinate 3,551 of JBAULD010000821.1, read as the reverse complement.
CGAGCAAAGAACTGGCTCGCGCGTACACGACGCGCAAGAACGGCTGACGCGCGACCGAACGGAGCCCGCGACGAGCTTCATGCGCGCGGGCCGCATTCGTCGTAGCTTTGTCTTCGCATGCTCGTCGTCCCGCCTCGCGCAGAGCTTCGCCACCGCCCGCTCGACACGCAGCGTGTGGTCCTCACGCCCGTGGAGTCCGCAGATGCTTCCGATCTGTGGCAAGCGGTCGACGGGTCGCGCGCCCATCTCGAGAAGTGGCTTCCCTGGGTCCCGTTCAACACGGACCTCGACGCGAGCTGGCGGTACTGCGAGGCGAGCGCCAGTGACTGGGACCACGGGCGAGCGCTCCGCTTTTCGATCCGCGAGCGCAACACAAGGCGGTTCCTCGGTGTCGTCGGGCTGGAGTCCATCGCGCATCTGCATCAAAGCGCGGAGCTCGGTTACTGGCTTCGGGCCGACGGCTCGCGCCGCGGGTACATGACCGAATCCGCGCGGGCCACCGTCGGATGGGCGTTCAAACGGCTGAACGCGCATCGCGTCCGTGTGGCGGCCGCGACGGACAACTTCGCGTCCCTCGGCGTGATTCGCCGGCTCGGATTTCGGTTCGAGGGGATCGCGCGCGAGGCCGAGCGGTGCCAGGGGCGCTGGCTGGACCACGCGCTCTTTGCCATGATCGCGACCGATCCCGTGGCGCCCGTGTAGTCCGAGAACGGAGCGAACCCACCCTAATCGTTTCGTCGGGTGTGCCGTTTTCCATCGTGTGTTTCTTTGCCGAATTTGCGCTGCGGTCATCCTCGCCGGGGTGGTGCTCGCCAGTCGGCGCGCCGCGGCCGATCCGGTCCGGTGGCACTTGGAGTTGGGCGGCGCACACGCGATCGGAGACCCCCAGGGGTCGGAATACGGCCCAGGTGGAGAAGGGCGACTCGCCGCAGAGCTCGCGCTCGGGCGTGCGATCGGGCTGCAGGTGGAGGGCGGCTCGCTTTGGCTCGGACACGCCAGCCGACCGGCCGATCCCTCGATCGCGGATCACGGCGACGGAACGGCGGGATTCGTCATGGGCGGCGTGCACGTGCGGCCGTTCACCGAGGTCGCCGGTCCATGGCTCGATGCAAACGTCGGCTACGTGCGCACGGGAACACTCGATCGCATCGGCTTCGACGCGCACATCGGGTACGACTGGCGCGTCGGCCAGGACCGGTGGGACGTGGGCCCTTACGTCGGCTACCTGCAGGTCGTGCAGCCGAACGAGACGCTGCGACCGGGCGACGCGCACATCATGTCGCTCGGCATCCACGTGGCACTCGGCGCCCGGCGCGTCCCGCCGTCCGCGGAAATCGCCGCAGAGCCTCCGGCCACGCCGGAGGCGCCCTCCCCTGCGCCGATGCCGCCGGAGAGCGACCGCGACGCCGATGGCATCGCGGACGCGCACGACGCCTGTCCGGACGTTCCCGGCGTACCGACCAGCGACCCGACGACCAACGGATGCCCTCCACTTTCCGACACGGTACGGGTCGTCGACAACCGAATCGAATACGGCCAGGTGGTCCTCTTCGATACGGGCAGCTCGGTGCTCGCCGCAGATGCGTGGGGCGTCGTGCAGCGCCTGGCCGACTTCATCAACGCGAACCCTCAGTTCGAGCGCGTGAACATCGGCGGACACGCGGACGAGCGAGGTCCCGAGGATTTGAATCGTCGACTGTCGCAGGCCCGCGCCGACGCGGTTCGAGAAATACTGGTCCGCTTCGGAGTGAGCGCAGGGCGGCTCACGTCGGAGGGTTTCGGCTTCAGCCATCCGCGGGCGCAAGGCCATACCGAGGACGACTGGCGGCAGAACCGTCGCGTCGAGTTCTTGATCTCCAAGATCCGTGACGCCCACGCGCCATCGTCGACTCCGGGAACGCTGGGAGGGCACCCGTGAAGAGTCGGCCCGCGATCGTCGCTTTGCTCTCCACGGTCCTTGCGATCGGAGCGCTCGCCGTGGGGTGCGGCGCGGACAATTCGCTGGTGGGCGGGAGCTGCGCCGTCGGCTACACGCAGTGCGGACTGCGCTGCGTCAAGCTCGCGAGTGATCCGGAGAACTGCGGCGCTTGTGGGCTGGCGTGCCAGTCCGGATCGGCGTGCAACGAGGGCGTCTGCTCCTCGCTGGACGCATCGGCGGACGCCTTCCCGGAGGACGCCTCGGACGGATCGACGCTCGGCGACGGCTGGGTCGACGACGGCGCGAGTGGCACGGCGACGAATGCCGAGGCGGAGGCTACCGAGGCAACGGACGATGGCGCGTCGAACGGGGAGGGCTCGGTCGAAGAAGGCGCGACCGACGGCGCCAGCGCCTCCGAGCCCGACGCGAGCGGCGCTGGCATCGGCGATGACAGCGCGGCCGATGACGGCGCCTACCCGGTCGATCCGACCGAGTCCGAGGACGCCAGCTCGAGCGACGGTGGGGCCGGCGAGGCGAGCCCGAATCCGAACGACGAGGGTGGCGACGAATCCAGTGCCACGGATGCCGTCGGCCCGATCGAAGCCGCCCCGGATTCCGCGTCCGACGGCGGGACAACGAGCGATTCGACCGCAGGCGATGGCGCGCCGGCGGAGGCCAGCAATCCGTGCTCCGTTCCGCTCGCCTATTGCGGAGGAGCCTGCATCGACGTCAGCGGGGACCCTCTCAATTGCGGCGGCTGCGGCGTCGTGTGCGCGTCCCAGCTTTGTGACAACTCGGCGTGCGTTGGCGCGGCAAGCGGAGGCATCGTGTACATCGGCCACGATTACACGACGACGCTCCCTGGAACGGCGCAGGCGCGCGTGATCTCGAACGCCGTGTTCGTTCCCGAAAGCAACCCGCTCCGCGTGCTGAGCTACGAGCGTTATGCAAGCCCGGGCGCCGTCACCCAAGTGGGCGCCATCCTGAGAAGCGTCGCTCGCCAAGAGGGTCGTACGCTGACCATCGTCAGTACCGCCAACGACGACCAGGTGAGCGATCAGCTGACGGTGACGAACTACGACGTTCTGCTCGTACACGATCAATCGAGCGCGCCGGACGGAGCGCTCGCCACCCTCGGGTCGAACTGGGGCTCGACGCTCTCCGTGTATGCATTGGGAGGAGGGGTCATCATCGTGCTCGACGGCGGAGGCGGGCTCGGACAGATGCCCGCGTTTGCTACGGGGACGGGCCTGCTCGATGTTTCTGCGCACGCGTCCATCGCGGTGGGCACGCCCCTCCTCGTCGCTTCACGGGTCGACGCCATCGCCGCCGGCGTTCTAAGCCCCTACGGGGCAGGTCAAAATTCAGTGAGCCTCACGACCGAGGCGAACGGCGGAAACGTCGTCTACGTAGTGGAGCTAAACGGAGACGCTGGCTCCAACCCGCCCGTAGTGGTCCACAAAGCTTTCTAAAGGTCTTTCACCGGTCCTTCTGCAAGCCGTAGCATTCGGGCTAGACAAGATGGTGGGCCAACGCGCCTGAAAGCGCGGGTTACGCTGCAACTGCGAGGAAGCGGCGCAGAGCCGCAGCAGGAGGCTGGCCCATGGGAAATGTACGATTCGTAGGTCTTGAC
>JBAULD010000820.1:0-2465 GCA_049578005.1 Polyangiaceae bacterium | reverse complement strand
TCGAAGCAATGGCCCCTCGTGCGTCGCTCGCTCGTGGCATGGCCGCTGAGCTCATGAAATCCTGCGACGCCAAGGGACGGCTTCCGGATGCGCGCCGGGAGGAGGCGACAGCGCTCATCGCCATGATCGAAAGAGCCCTCCACAATAGAGGGCGCAGCACGGGTCCGCGCGACCCCGATGGCTCCATGCGCGCTTCCGCCCCATCATCGCGTTCGCTGCGATAACTGCCGGAGTGGGGGTGGGTGGGTACGGCCCCGGCGACGCGTGGATGACGACGCCACGCGACAGGGGGAACGGGGGTCGTGTAGAATCGACGTTCTCGTCTTCGCCCGTCGGCGGGGAGGCTCGATGATTCCTAGGAGGGGTTCGATGCGCTCATTTTCCTTGTCGGTCGCCGCGAGTCTCGCGACCGTTCTCGTTGCCAACGTGGCGACCGCGGACGACAAGACCGCCGCCGCTCAAGCCGCTACGCTCTTCGAAGAGGGCCATCGATTGATGGTCGCCGAGGACTACGCAGCCGCTTGTCCGAAGCTCACCGAAAGTCAGACGATCGACCCCGCGCCGGCGACGGCATTCGAACTCGGCATCTGCTATCAGAAGGCGAGCCAGGCTGCGTTCAAGACGGGGCACGAATTGGCGAGTAGGCTACCAGACCAGCCGACGGGTGCTCCCTCAATTCCTTCGCGCACGTTAGCGTTAGCGTCCGGGGCAGAAGGCCTGGCCCCAGGACAGACCCAACGAGCTGTAGGGTTATCGTTGGGAGGCGCCGGCGTGGCCGCGGTCCTTGCTGGCGTCATCACCGCCGCGATGGCCAAATCGGCGTACGACAAGGTGACCGCCGAGTGTGGCGGCACCATAAGCGCGTGTCGTCAGAGCGAATCGTCGCAGTACAATTCCGCGATGCGTCTCGCTGCGGCTTCCACAATCTCGCTCCTCACTGGCGCGGCCGCCGTCGGGGCCGGAGTCGTCGTGTTCTTCACGGCGGCCCAGTCCGCACCGGGCGCGGGAACGACGGTCGGTCTGGGGCCAACGGCCGGGGGTGCGGGGCTTTCAGTCACCGGGGGGTTCTGAACCAACTACGGCGCCCTCGTGAGCTTGATGGCGAAGCGGCTGCGTTAATGCCCTCCACGCGCCGCTGCTGGTCCGTGTTGGTTCTGAGCGTTGGCCTCTCCGCATGCGCCACGGGCGCTCCGCCGCCTGTCAGCCCCCAGACCACGGTCACGGCTCCCGCACCAAGCCCGCCGCCGGCCGTCATTTCGGCGCCGAATGCGGCGCCCGGTGTCTACTCCCCGCCCCCACGTACGAAGGAGAGCGCTTGCGCCGTCCGAGGCCCGCTCCCCGATCCAGCGTGCACGCCGGGGGCTGTCATGACCGCGGACATGAACGTCGTATGCCACCGCTCTACGAAAGAGCGGCGGAGGGTCTCTTCCGAGGTCCATCGGCTGGCGCTCACGGAGTACGGCTTCTCGTATCCGCAACCGCGCAGCGCTTTCGAGGTCGACCACCTCATTCCCCTCGAACTCGGCGGCGACAACGTGATCGCGAACCTGTGGCCCGAGGGAGCTCAGCCCGCGCCCGGCTATCACGAGAAGGACAGGGTCGAGAACTACCTGCATCGCCAGGTCTGCGCGGGAGCCATGCACTTGGCCGACGCCCAGCGCCAGATCGCGACGGACTGGCTCAAAGTCTGGAAGCAGCTCGACGGCCAAGCCTCTGCAACTCCCGTGGGCGCGGACGAGGGCGACTAGCGAGAGCAAGAACGGGATCGGGCGGCGCCAACGACGAAGATTGGTTCGTCGGGGACGACGCCTCGACACCGCCCCTGGGGCTTCATCGCGGCTTCCGCGTCCGCCGGTCGATGTCCGCTACGACGACGTTCGACGCGTGAGAGGCCAAGTTTTTGAAGTCATTAACGTCACATGTCGCGATGATCGCGCCTCCCGCGAGATCGGCCACCGCCACGACGAACGCATCAATGGCGAGCTCCGATCCCGCACCGACTTTGCCGAGAAGCTGACCCGCCCTCACTCCCGTGCGCGTGTCGACGGGATGAACCAAGACGCGCTCACGACGAAGCCCCGCGAAGACTACGGCGTCGGCGCGCCTGCCCCGCACCACCTCCGCGAGTACGGCGGCGACCGTTGCGATGTCGCGACCGCGCCTGCGCATTTCTGTGATAAGCGCGCGCACGTGATCGCGTCGATGAGACGGCCCGTGCGCAAGCGAGGACATTGCTTCGCTGTCTAGGAGGAGCATCAGCCAGCCTTCCGGCGCCGTCTCTCGACACGCGTCTCCCACTCCCCGACCATTTTCGCGGCCCACTCGAGTGTCTGCGGCGGAATCGTCCCGTGCTCGCGGTCCATTTCGGCGAGCCACTCATCGACTTCTATTAAATGACGAAGGCGAGCGAGGTGGGCGCTTACCGCTGTGTCTACGGTCTCCGACATACTTCGGGCACCCACGAT
>JBAULD010000819.1:0-9131 GCA_049578005.1 Polyangiaceae bacterium | reverse complement strand
TCTGCGAAATCGTACACCGCGAGGCGCGGCGGCTGAACGATCTGGTGGGCGACATGCTCGATCTCTCCAAGCGCCGGCCGCCTACCGCTCAGGCGACCGACGTCGCGGCCCTCGCGCGGGAGGTCGTCGCGCTCGCGGCGAATGCCGCGCGCGGATCGGACGTCCGCGTGCGCTATCAGGGACCCGAGACCGATGCCGCGCTGGCTCGCTGCGACGGGCCGCAGATCCGGCAGGTGCTTTGGAACCTCGTTCGGAACGCGATGCAGGCCAGCTCGGCGGGATCGACGGTTGTCGTACGAGTCGAGCTCCAAGAAAGGACAGTCACCCTGGCGGTCGACGATCAGGGCCCCGGAATTCCAGAAGATTCCCGAGCACGCATTTTCGAAGACTTCTTCACGACGCGAACGCACGGCGCGGGAATCGGCCTCGCGGTGGTTCGGCGGATCGTGGAAGACCACGAACCGATGGGCGCGAGGCTCAGCGTCGAGAAGGCCGTGGGAGGGGGCGCGAGCTTTCGCGTCACGCTGAGTCGAGATGTCGCGGGCCTGCGGCGAAGCCTCGCGCCGCCGCCCCGGTGAGCGAACCGCGAGCCGGAAACTTGCGCATGCCCGGCCGATGATTATTGACCTAGAGCGGTCGAGGTCCGTCTACCAATGCGATTTCGCTCGTTCATTGCTCTCTCGTGTGCCGCCGTATCCCTTGCGCTGTCGTCGCCGGCCTCTGCCGACGACGCACAGAGCTTCATCGAGCACGAGCACGCAAAGCTCGAGCGCCTTCTGCGCGAGCCCGAGTCGTCGTCTCGGGACGCACAGATCAACGAGGCGCTGGACGGGTTCGTCGACTACGGCGAGCTCACGCGGCGCGCGTTCGGCGAGCCCTGCCCTCCCTCGGTGCCGAGCTGCGACGACCTTTGGGCGAAATATGCCGATCCGCAAAAGGACGAGCTCCGAAGCCTGCTCAGCCAGCTCGTTCGAAAGAGCTATCGGAAGAACCTCGTGAAGACGCTCGACTACGACGTCGCCTACCACGGAGCGCGAGACGCGGCGGGCGACACCCGCGTGCTCACGGAGGCGAAGAGCAAAATCAAGCCGCGCGATCCGGCGGTCCGCGTGGACTACGTCGTGAAGCAGACGCCCAGTGGGTACCGCGTGGTCGACATCATCACGGAGGGGTCTAGCTTGACGAAGAACTACTACGATCAGTTCCGCAAGAAGATGAACGACCCCACCCAGGGCTACCCGAACATCGTCGACAAGCTGCGGGAGAAGATCTCCCGCTGAGGCGTGTCTCGGGGCGCGCGTCCCCTGCGACGCGACCTACCGGCTCTTGACGCGGTCGATGACCAGCTTCGCGACCGTCTGGTCGAACAGCAAGCCGTTGTGGCCGCGGTCCGACATGACGACGACGTCGCCGAAACCGAGCGACGCCGTATCGACGCCGACCACGACCGAGTCGGCCGCGCCGACGATTGACGTATGGGGAACACCACAAACATGGGCGCGCTCGCGCAAACGCTTGAGCAGCGCGCTCTGCTCGTGCAGGTCGGCACCGACGAGGAGGGGCGGGACGTGGACTCCGCCGAACGGGCTCGCGAGCGACACGGTCCTCGACACGCGCTCGTGGCCCGCCATTTCCTGAACGTAGTAACGCGCCACGACCCCCCCGAGCGAGTGACCGACGACCGTGATCCGCGCGCCGAGAGGGACGTGCTCCACGAGGTCGGCCAACTGGCGAGCGATACGTCGAACGCCGACGCAGGGCGCGTGCGTGAAAGTCGCGACGCGAGCGCCCGCTTCGCGTTCGAGGCGAGCGCGCAGGGGGCGAAAGACGCCGGCGCTCGCGAAGAAACCATGGACGAGCACGACTACGTCGTCGCCCGGCCGGGCATCGGGCACGACGGAGGCCAGGTCGCAGGGCATGAGCGCGACTTGGCGGAGAACGGCGAGACGCTCGATCCCGACGAACTGTTCCAGAGCGACCGGCAGGGCCATTCCGAAGCGAACTTAAGCATGATTTGGCGGCGGGAGAAATGGCTCGCTCTCCGCGTCGAAGACAGGGCCTTTTTGGACGAACGCCGGCTTGGAAAGCCTCCGTGATAAGACACGGCTGCGCCCCGGGTGTGAAGCCTCAAGATGAATGACTACGTACTCGAGCTCGTCGTGAGCGACGACGACATCGACCTGCTGGGCCACGCCAGCAACATCGCGTTCGTCCGCTGGATTCAAGACGCGGCGCTCGCCCATTCGGCCGCGGTTGGCTTCGATTTGGACGCCTACCGCCGGCTGGGCGCGATCTTCGTCGTCGTGCGCCACGAGGTGGATTACATGCGTCCAGCCATGCGTGGCGACGTCATCGACGCGCGCACCTGGATCTCGAGCGTGATGGTGGCCAAGTGCGAGCGAACGACCGAGCTCGTACGCAAATCCGACGGGCGACTGCTCGCGCGGGCACGGACCACGTGGGGGTTCGTCGATTTGGCGAGGGGACGGCCGAGGCGCATCGACAAAGAGCTGCTCGTGGCGTTTGCACCGTTCATCCGCTAGTCAGCTGCGTTCGGCACGTGATGAACAGCCAGGATGATGAGCGGGTGCGCGACGCCGCGCACTGGGATGCCGTCGAAGAAGCCACCGAACTCCTCCACGAAGAACGCTACCGAGAGGCGCTGGTCGAACTTCGGCGAGCGCTCGCCTCGGACCCCAAGAACGCTTACGCGTACAGCTTTCTTGGCGTCGCGTTCTTCGAGCTGGGGGAAGTCGAGGCAGCGCGCGACGCATATACGGCCTGCTTGAAACTCGCTCCCGAGCACCTCGGAGCGAGGGTCGCGCTGTGTCACGTCCTCCGTGTTCTCGGAGATCTTCGTGGCGCTCTCCGTGAAGGGACCGATGCCCTCAGCAGGTCCCCGGGCGACCCCGACGCTCTGCACGCCGTGGGGCTCGTCTATCACGCACGAGGTGACCGAGTCGCCGCCCGCAAATACCTCGAGGCGTTCCTCGATACCGGTCCCGAGTTCGAAGTCTCCCTCGAAGTTCGGGCGCTGCTCGAGTCAATGTCCGGAGACTAGCCTTTCCTTCCCCATGTACGGCACGAGCGCTTTCGGCAAGAGCACCGACCCGTCCTTCTGCTGGTGATTCTCGAGGAGCGGGATCAAGATCCGCGGGCTCGCTACGGCGGTGTTGTTCAGCGTGAACGGGTACGAGAGCGACCCGTCGGCCAGGCGCACCCGGATGTTCGAGCGGCGCGCCTGAAAGTCTCCGAACGACGAGCACGAATGCGTCTCGCTGTAAGCGTTGCGGCCCGGCATCCAGGACTCGACTTCGTGCTTTCGCGTCTGCCCGAGCCCAATCTCCCCCGTGCAGGCGAGAGCCACGCGGTAGGGAATCTCGAGCTTGTTCAAGATGGCCTCGGCGTTCCCGAGGAGCTCGTAGTGGTGCTTCTCGGCCACGGCCTCGTCGGGCGCGCAGAAGATTACTTGCTCGACCTTGGTGAACTGGTGCACCCGGTAGAGACCGCGCGTGTCCTTTCCGTGCGCTCCGGCCTCGCGACGGAAGCACGGCGAAATGCCCGCGTAGCAGAGCGGCAGCGCCTGGAGATCGAGCGTCTCGTCGCAGTGCAGGCTCACGAGGGCGACTTCGCTCGTACCGATGAGGAAAAGCTCGTCGGCGGGAATGGAGTACGCCTCGTCCCGACCGAGCGGAAAGTACCCGGTGCCCGTCATCGCTCGCTCGCGGACCATCACCGGAGGGATGACCAGAGTCATCCCCCGGGCCACCAACTCGTCGACCGCGAGGCGCATGATCGAGAGCTCCAGCAGCGCACCGTCGCCGACCAGTGCGTACGAACGCCCTCCCGCGAAGCGCCGCGGCCCCTCCCAGTCGACCAGTTCGAGCGAGGACATGAGCTCGACGTGGTCTTTCGGGACAAAGTCGAAGTGGCGCGGCTCGCCCACACGTTTGATTTCGACGTTGTCTGCCTCGCCTTTGCCCACCGGGACCTCGGGGCGCGGCACGCTCGGGACCCGCAACATCAGCTCCTGGTACCTGCCCTGGATTTGCGCGACCTTCGGCTCGAGATCCTCGATCTCCGACCGCACTTGCTTCGCTTCTTCGACGAGCCTCGGCCGTTCTTCTTTGCTCGCCTTCGGAATGGACGCAGAGAGTTCGTTTTTTCGCGCCCTTCGCTGCTCGAGCAAGGTCGTGCTCTCGCGGCGCTGTTTGTCGACGGCCAGCAAATCGTCGAGGTCGAGGTCGAGCCCCTTGGCCTTGATGGCGGCCCGGACTTGCTCCGAAAAACTTCGTATGTATTGGATGTCGAGCATCTGGCTTTCTCGCGTTGGGGCTATATCACGGCGCTCCGAACGGCCCGCCAGGCATCTTTGCGGGGACCTCGGCCCGCACGCGTTCCCCTCGCGTGGCCCGCTCCAGCGCGTCGAGGCGCTTGGCCGTCTCCGCTCGAAAAGCGCCGAGCTCGGAGAGCATCTTCTCGATGCCGACCTCGTTTTTCAGATTGACTCGGAAGTCGGTCTCCGCCTGCGCGCGGTCCTTGGCGGATTCGCGGTTCTGGCTCATGACGATGAGCGGCCCCTGGAGCGAAACGAGGATCGCCAGAACGAGGTTGTAGAGGATGTACGGATAGGGGTCGAAGCCGGTCACCTTGCCGTCCTCCCCTCGCGCGTACAGACCCACGTGTTCGGCGACCGCGGGGACGTTCACGATGCACCACGCGGCCGTCAGGCCGAGAAGGACCGTGATGAACTCCCAACTCCCGTTCAACTGCGCGACCCTATCGGCGAGCCTCTGGCCCCACGTGAGGTTCTCTTCGAACTCTTTGACGACGTCTTTCGCGGCGCGCTGACTGAGGAGGGTGTTCGTTTCGCGCAAGCGCTCGGCCATCTCGCTGAGAATGGTCAACGCGGCGGTCTTGGAGCGCCGCAGGTGCTCGGCGAGCTCGTCACGCGTGAGCTCGAGCAGCACCGTGTCGACCACGGCGCGCACGCTCGCGCTCCGCGGCTTCTCGTCGAAGAGCGCCAGCTCGCCGAAATATTCGCCGACCCGCGCGTCTCTCAAAACCACCGGGGCCGACCCCTCCGTCGCCGCGGGGAGGTAGATCTGGACGGCGCCGGACTGGACGACATACATCGACGAACCGCGATCGCCCTGCGCGAAGACGACCTCCCCCGAGACCAAGCGCCTCTCGGCGACGCGCGCCGCGAGTGCGACGAAGTCTTCGTCGGACAGCCCCTGGAAGAGCTGAATTTGAGCGAGTAGATCGGCGGGACCCATGTCTCCGAGGATGGTCGCGCGGAGGCGCGGGGCGCGGCAAGAGCCGACGGATCGTGGTACACGGAAAGCGATGCTACGGGGCGTGGCAAGCTTTTCTTTCTTTTGTACGGTAGCGGTAGGGTGCACGTCGCTCCTCGGCGATTTCGCCGTGAGCGGCGGTCCGATCGACGCGGGCTCTCCGACCGACGCCGCCGGCGTGCCGGTCGACGCCGGCCTCGCCTGGGCGATCGTCCAGGCATCGACGTCGGACGTGTCCGTGTTCGTCGGACAAGCGGCTGTCGTCGACGCGTCGAACAGCTCGACCACCCAAGGGACGCTGACCTTCTCCTGGGCGGTCGTCCTCGCACCCGCCGGGAGCGGCGTCACGACGAGCAATCTCGCGGGCGCGACCTCCGCGAAGGCGACGTTCGTCCCCGACTTGAACGGAGAGTACGATCTTCAAGTCACGGTCACGGCTCTCGGAGTCAGCGACACACGCACGGCAAAAGTGAGCGCCGCCTCGCCGCAGGTGCTCTTCGCGCAAGGGATTGCGCCAGGAGCCGACAAGGGCTCCGCAACCTACGTCGTGACGGACTCCGACGGGGGGAGCCACGCTGTCCTTTGCCCGGACGTCATCTCGAATTCGTCTGTCCCGATCGGCGCATTTGCGGCCTACACCGGGCGCGCGTACGATTTTTGGGAGGCTCCGCCGGGACAGCCGCTGAAGTTCGCGGCCTTCACTCTGGACGCCATCCCGGACGCCGGCCTGTTCGCGCATCTCTGGTCTGGCACGAGCGCGTCGACCTGCGACGCGGGGCCGATCGACTACGCGACTACGAGCTTCGGCCCCGGCCGCCCGTGGGGATCGGATCCGCACTTCAGTCCCGACGGATCGCGGTTCGTCGTATTCGACCGCGACTGGAACATCGTCACGTTTGCGGCCGACGCCGCGGACGGAGGCGGAGAAACGTCCCACGTGGTCGCGACCTACCCCGTGCCGTACAAGCAGGCGCCGGCCTACTTCGATCCGGTGGCCGCGGGGCCCGACGCCGGGTATCCGTTCGAGCCGCCGCGCGTGGCGTGGACGGACAACGGCCTTGCCTGGGCCCAACCCACGTCGAGCGGGTGGGAGATCGTCGAGGCGGCGGACATGCAGGATGCGACGCCGACGCGCTATATGACCTGCAAGGGAGTTACGCCGCGGGAAATCGCGATGCTTCGAGACGGAACGGTGATCGTCTCCTACCGGCCGACCCTCGACTCGAGCGAAAACATTCATCTGCTGAAGCCCGACGCCCAGCAAAATTGCTATCACGAGCAGCAGTACACGAATCTGCTCGACTCGGGCACGTCGGTCGCGACCGACTTCGCGGTGTCGCCCGACGAAACGCAAATAGCGTTCTTGGAAATGGATACGACTTCCCAGGACGCGTCGCTGTGGACGACCCCGGGGGGGGGATCCACGCTGCCCGGCGGCTACGTATACGTCGTTCCGGTCGCAGGCGGGACACCGGTGCTCGTCTCGAGCGACCCGGCGATCTACGGCCCACGCTGGATCGGCGGCGGGTCGGCGCTGGTCTTCACGCGGCTCGACGGCGTGGCCCCCACTACCGGTCGACCCGCGACTTCCGTGGTCGTCATCGGGTTGGACGGTGGGCCCGCGCGCATCGTCGCGCAGGGCGACGGAGTCACATCGTTCGCTGCGACGTCGGGGAACGCCGCTTGCGGCGTGTCGCCGAGCGGCGCAAGGGGCGCAACGGGCGCGAGATGGAGCGCGGGGGTGTGGGTCCTGGTCGCGGGGGCGCGATGGGCGCGAAGGCGCCGGCGATTGCGGACAGGGTCGTCCCGCTCCGCGACAGACCTGTCCGTGTGAGCCACATCGAGTGTGCCACGGGAGGGGGAGATCTCCGGTTTCTCGGCTTTTCACGCGCTCCACAGTGGCACCGAACTTGCGAAGCCTGCCTCGGCATGATTGTCCGCAGCTTGCTTGTTCGAATCGCCCCCCACCTTGGAATGGCTGGACTGCTCGCGGCGTGTGGAGGCACGACCTTCGGTGAGAGTTCAGCGCCCGGAAGTGACTCGGGGCTGAACTCGGAGTCCGGCCCGCCCGATGGCGGCTCCGCGTGCGTCGATATCGAGTTGACCCCCTCCGACGTCTCGTGCGCAAGTGATTCAGACTGCACGCTCAGCCTCAGCGGCAACGTCTGCGCCGGGCGATGCTCCTGCGGTGACACCCCCATGAATGCGACGGCATCCGCGCGCTTTGAATCCCAAATCGCGTCGCTCGCGCTGGAGGCCTGCCCCTGCGCTTTTCCGGGCGAAGCGCGTTGCCTCGGCGGTCAGTGCACCCTCTGCGGATTGGGTCCCAACGCCCCTGCGGGCTGCAACGACGCGGCGACGACCGCCACCGGCGACGGCGCCGGACCTCCGAAAGTCGACGGGGGCGAGGTCGACACGGGGACGTCCGACGGGGCCGGGCGTGAGGTCGACACGGGGACGTCCGACGGGGGCTCGTGCGTCGACCTCGTCGTGACCCCTTCTGACGTCTCGTGTGGAAGCAACTCGGATTGCACGCTGATGAACACCGGTGAGGTCTGCGGCGGCCAGTGCCTGTGCGGAGATACCCCCGTCAACACGACGGCCTCCGCCCGCTTTCAGTCCCAAATCGCGTCGCTGACCTTTCGGGAGTGCCCTTGCGCCTCTCCAGGCGAAGCGCGCTGCCTCGGCGGCCAGTGCACGCGCTGCGGGTTCGGGCCGGGCGATCCGGCCGGCTGCTACGACGCGGGGACCGGCACTACCGACGCAAGCCCCGACACCGGTACTTCGACGGGCGACGGAGGCACGTGCGTCGACATCCTCCTTTCCGCCTACGACCAATCGTGCACGAGCGCGAGCGACTGCATCTTCATCCAGACCGGAGAGGTATGCAGCGGGAACTGCGCGTGCGGCGGTCAGCCAGTGAATGCCTCGCAGGAGGCTCGCTACCAGCAGGCGATTCGCGGCATTACCTTTGGCCTGTGCGGCTGTCCTGTTCAACTGGCGCCGACGTGCGTTGGAAACAGGTGCACCCTGCCCCTTCCATAAGACCACCCGAGGAGCCATAGTCTTCGCAAAGTGTCAGGGATGTCCTGTCCAGGACCCCCGCGGCCACACAGCGCGTCTTTGGTCCTCGGAAAAGCGTCGCGTTCATTCGACAGCGCGTCTTTTATCTCTGGAAAAGTGGCTCTGTCCTTTTCGACATCGGCCCGACCTGTCGGACGAACCGTCGAGAGGTCCCGAAACGACGAGGTCCGGTGCTGGTCCGTCCCTCCTCGAGCTTAATCGGAAAGGGCGCGATTCGATCGCGCGATGGCCGGAGCTCGCCCGGGTCGCGCGTGTCCGCGACACGACCCCGATCGTCCAGGACACCCAGCGATGCGCGCGATCTCCGTCGAAAAATGCGACCGAGCGCGTGGTACGTCGATTGAAGCAGACGGCGCCATGCTCACCCGCATTTGGCCTGCCATCGTCCTTGCTTGGCTCCTCTGGGCACCATGCGTCGCGCGCGCCGAACCGGCGCCGAGTGCCGTCGAAGACGCCATCGACGATCGATTCGCCGATGGGGACATCGACGCCGAGGACCGTGAGTCCTACCTGAGTCGCGCCAGCTCCGACGTCCGCGCGCAGAGCTGGGTCAGCCTGGCCGGGTTCTCCAGGGAGCTCGAGTCGGGCAAGAACGACATCGGCGCCATGGTCGTCGTGGGCCTCGCCCTCGATCGCATCGCCTCGCGTCCCACGCATACGTTGGCCGACCCGCTCCACCCCGAGCCGCCGCCCTCACGCGCCGTCGGCGAACCTTATCCGGCGCGGCGCGCGGCGCTGATCGCGCCATCG
>JBAULD010000818.1:0-2541 GCA_049578005.1 Polyangiaceae bacterium | reverse complement strand
GCCGTCCCCGCGTCGGCCGCGGCATCGGCGACCCCGGCTTCGAGCCGGGCATCGGAGGCCGAATCGAAAGGCACCGCGTCTGGGCCGGCGTCGCTGTCGTTGGCTGGGGTTCCGAGCCCGGCCCCGTCTTGAGGCGAAGCCTCGGGGAGCGGGGCGTCGAGAGTCGCCGCCTCGACGTCTGGCGGAATGTAGGACTCGGCTGCCACGGACCCCGTGTCGTCGCCGCCCCCACCGTCGTTCCCACTCTGGGCTTGCGGGTCGTTCGGGGCGTCGCGGTGCACGGCGTCGCTTTCCCCGGCCGCGGGCCCGGCCCGATCGAGGCTGTCGAGATCCACGAACAACGAACATCGGCAAAGCGTGAGAAGCCCCGCGACGAAGACCGTACTGACGACTCGTGGGAACGATGGCCGCATTATTCCAAATTTCAAATAATGACATAAAAATATAGGTGGGCTCCCCGGACGCCACGATTATGCGATAAATCTCAGATGGCAGTAATGCCTACCAGGACATCGCGTTGGCGCGGATGAGGGCAACGCGCAGAAAAGCGCACCAGAGTGAGCGCTTGTCAGATAGGCACGCAACTCGCGAACCGGCGCATCGCGATCGCCCTCGTGCCGCACGTCGCCGAGCTCGTGCCGGGTGGGGCGGGCGTCTGCGGCGGAGACGTCGCCCAACCACCTACGGACTCCCTTCGTCGGTCGGATCGACGATGTGGCCCAGAAACAGAACCGCGCCCGTCCCATCGACGATGGCCACGACGTACGGCCGATTGACGATCATCGGAACGGGGGTCGGCGGGTTCACTTGGGCCGACGAGGTGACCACATTCACGGCGGTCGCAGCCGCGGCCTCGACGCCCGTCTCTTGCATCGCAATCATCGCCTTTTGAAGCACGTCGGACAGGCTCAAACCCCGCGGCGCCATATCCGAGAAGTCTGCGGTGCTCGCGTCGAACGCCTGCACCATTCCCATCGCCACGAGCGCTGCCTTGAGCGAGAACGTCTTCGACGTGAACGTCGCCTTCGGGAGCGACAGCGCGACGAGCGCGCTCGACTGGGGCTGGGCGATCGCCGCCGAGCCCGGGGCGAGCGAGGCCTCGTAGGTCGCGAGGTCCACGCCGGCGTGCGGAAGCGCGATCACCACCGAAACCTGGCGATTCGACAGCGCAAGCCACGCCACCTGCGCCTGGCCGTCGTCCACGTACGCGACCTCCGCCGTCTGCTGCATGAAGCTCGGCGAGACCGTGCTCCCGTCCGCGCGGGTAAACGTGCCCGGCGCGGTCGCCTGGTCTTCGGGGACCGCCGGTGGGCCAAGATGTGCCAAGGGTGATCGGCCGATCCCGTACCGCCGCCGGTCCCGTGCACCCTTGGGTCGATCGTCGGCGGCGATAGGTTTCCGCGACAAAAGCGGCGAGCTTGCCCCAAGCATCGGAGAGAGCCCCGAACCACGGTCGCTCCCAAAAGGATGACTGAATCATGTCCACTCGAAGTGCCGTCCTCGTCTTCGCCATGGTTGCCGTCTCCGCGTGCGGAGGACAAGACCTTCGGATTGGCTCGAACGAGGGCGGAGTGGCGAACGACTCGGGATTGCCGTTGGCGACCGGCCGCGGCGAAGACGGACCGGCCGAGAGCAGCGACGGGGCTTGGAGCGGGGTCGCCGAAATGACGGACAGCTCCGCTGTGGCCGTCGCGACGTGCGTGGGAGAGCCGCCCGACGCATCCGCCACGTTGGGCGTGGGTTTCGCGGCGCTCACGCCACCCGAATGCGGCGAGTCCTTGGGGACGGCCCATCCCGTTGCGTCCAGCGGCGAACTGAGTGCCCTCTTGCCGGGCACGTGGTCCGTCTGCGGTGGTCCGCTGTTCGGAATGCCGATCAGCGCCGCGAACGGGGTCGAACTCACGAGCGACGGGCAGTACCATGTGCTCGGCGCGAGTCCGAACGACAGCCTCGTCCCGCTCGATTCGGTGCCCAGCTCGGACGCCGGAAGCGACTCTGAAGCTGGTTCTGGTCTCGCGTTCGACGGAACGTACGACGTCGTCGACGGATCGGCGAGCTACGGCCCCGGTACCTACGAGCTTCAGCTTCACCCCGCGAACGGGGGCCTCTTCCAAGGACAGATCGTGGTGATGGACTCGCCGCGCCAGCTCCAGTACTTCGCGCCAAACGCTGGGCCGCAGACACTCTCGCCATCGGCCCCGTGGAGTCCCCGGGCCAGCGTCTGCTCGTGCGTCGACACACAGGCGATGAAGGTCTCCGAAACGGACCCCGCCGGGCTGGTCGCCGCGATGATAGGACGCTGGCTCTGGTGCGGGACGGAGCCGGTGTCCTCCTATCCAATTCTCGAGACCACCAACCCTGCTATTTGGCTCGATGGCCCGGTCCTCGGCGTCGAATTCGCGAACGACGGGACGTGGTACGTGCTTCACGAGGACCCGTCGGGAGCGCTCGTCCGGGGGGCCTCTCCCTCGGACCACGGCAGTTTCCAGATCGTGAGCGCGCTTCCGGTCTCGCTTGTGGGCGGCTTTCTCGGTCCAGAGC
>JBAULD010000817.1:0-2522 GCA_049578005.1 Polyangiaceae bacterium | reverse complement strand
CCCCTGTCCGACTCGTCGTTCCGCGGGCGCTCCGGCGGCTCGCCCGCGCGGCGCACGCGTTCGGACCGCTCACGCCTGCGCTCTTCCACGTGCTCGGCGCAGGCTGGCGGGAGAGCGTCCTCGAGCGCGATTTCGGGCGCGGAGCGTCTCCGGCGATGGCCGCCGAGGCGTACCTCCGAGCGTTCGAGAGGGCCCTGCACGCGCGCGGCGTGCCATTTGCCCACGCGGGCGGCGAGACCGTGGAGCACTCCACGAGGGGAGCCGAGTGGATCGTCTGCGCGAGCGCCGGCGGTCTGAAGCCGGACTTCATCGACAGCCTGCACGCCGCGCGCAAGGCGGGCGTGACCGTCACGCTGGGGCCCTGCGTGCCCGACCTCGACGGGTCGATGCGACCGCTCGTCAAACCCGCAGACGTAACCGGCTTCGAAATCGAATCTCTCGACGATCTCGCGCGGGCCGACGCGCTCGTGGCGCGTCGCATCGACGAACTCGGATTGCCGACCTGGCCCGTGGATCCCGCGGGCGCTCACATTGCCGTTCACGAAGACGAGGACCAGGTCGCGCGCGTCGTCTTCGTCATGAACCCCACGTCCACCGATCTCGTGGCGCGGGTCTCGCTCGCCGGCATCGATGGGCTCACGGATGCCATGGGCGAAGGTCGTTTCGTGCGAGCGGGCGGAGCGCTCGAAGTGCCTGTGCCCGCGCGCGTCGTTCGGATGATGACCGTCGAGAGGTGACATGAACCGTAGCCTTCCGCGACGCGCGGCCGTGGTCCTCGGAACGCTCGACCTCGTCAGCGGCGCGCTGATCGCCTTCGGCGTCTTCGCCGCCCTTCCTGCCCGCTGGTGGCCGGTCGACATCACGGCGGCCGGTCTCGCGGCGCTCGAGCTCGCGTCCGGGATCGGACTCCTCCTCGGCGCACGGTGGTCGACGCTGGTCGCGCGCGCTTCCGCGGCGGTTGCCCTTGCGCTGGGACTCGCCGCGGTCAGCCTCCTCGCCGTCACGGCGAGCTGGCTGAGCAGCGTCTACGGGCCGGTCGGGCGCGGCGGGGGGATCGTCCTCGCGCTCGTCGCCGCGCTCGCGATTCCCTACTTGGTCGCGCTGCCCGTGGCGCAGCTCGTGTGCTTGCGGCCGGACGGGAGAGCGGGGCGAGCGGCGCCGGAGGGTCCGTGACGCCGCGGACAATCACGCGATGGCTGATCGGGTGGGCGCTGGCGACCGCCGTCGCCTGCGTCCTCGTGCATCGCGCGTATGCCCTCGAAATCGACGAGCAACATCCCCGGGGCGTCGTCGAGAGTGTCTGGAGCGCGGGAGCGCTCGTCGCGCAGGCCGTCACCGCGCGCACAGGCGACCGCGACGCTCGGATCGAAGCGGCCCTCGCTGCGCACCCCGACGCGACACTCGTCTACGAGAGCATCGTGGCGGAGGCGCCGGTCGTGCGGGCGCCGGAAGTGGCGCTGGCGATGTCGTTCGTTCCGGGCCGAGACGGAATCGCCGCGACGATCGCGGGCCGGACGGCGTACGTCACTCCCGACGAGCTTCTCAGCAGGCAAGCCTACGACAAGGGCGTCACGCTCTCCGGCGTCCAGCTCACGATGGGGCTCGATATGCCGATCGCCCTCGCTCTCCTCTCCGAGCGGCTGGGCGCGACCGCGCGCGACCTCCTCGAGCACGCCGACGTGCGCCGCGTCCGCGTCGTGCGCACGGTGCCCGGTGTCGCTCTCCCAACCGCCGCGGCTCCGGACGCGATCACCGACGACGACGTTCGTACGGCGACCATTTCCGCCGGCCGGTACCTGGCGCGCGGAGTGGACGCCGAGGGACGGTTTCGCTACCTCGTGGACGCGCCGACCAATCGCACCTTGAGCGGATACGACTGGCCGAGACACGCGGGGGCAACGTACTTCGTGGCGCAGATCGCCGCGCTCTCGCGCGATCCGGACGTCGCGTACGCCGCGCTCCGTGCCGCGTCGTATTTGCGGGATCACGCGATCGTGTCCTGCGGCGCGACTCGCTGCGTCGGAGACGGTTCGCGGGTCGATGTCGGCTCGGCGGCGCTCACGGTCATGGCGTTCGTCGAAGTCGTCCGCGCAGAGCTCGACGCGGGCTACGCGCTCTTCGTGCCGCCGCTGACGGCGTTCTTGCGCGCGCAGCAGCGGCCCGACGGCGAATTCATGCACGAATACGATCGGGACGCGAACCGGCCCGTCGACGTCCAGCTCCTCTACTACTCGGGCGAGGCCGCGCTCGCGCTTTCGCGTGCGAACGCGCTCTTGGGTGACGCGCGCGATCTCGAGGCGGCGACCCGCGCGCTCGATCATCTCGCCGGCCCCGCCTGGAGCTTCTTCGGCAGCCGGTACTACTGGGGAGAGGAGCACTGGACCTGCCAGGCGATGGACGACCTGTGGGATCGCGCGCCGAACCGGCGGGCTCTCGATTTTTGTTTGGGCTGGGAAGCGTATTGTCGCCAGCTCCAATACGGGCCGGGGGACACGCCGTTCGACGGGGACGGCGCGTACGGG
>JBAULD010000816.1:0-9090 GCA_049578005.1 Polyangiaceae bacterium | reverse complement strand
GGCGTCTACGGTCTCGGCGGCTCGTTGTCCGGCCAGCAAGACCAACAGGCGTATTGGTCCGGTCGCATCTCGTACTCGCTCCAGGGAAGCGAGCCGGGCTACTTCGGCTCGAGCACGTATTACGGGGCAAAGAGCGTCGCGACGATTGGCATTGGAGCGCAGTACCAAAAGGACGGGTCGACGGACACGACCACAATGGCCAAGAAGGACACTGCTCTTTTCATGGCCGACGCGCTCGTGGAAGAAGTGATCCCCGACGCCGGAACCTTCACGTTCGAAGGGCAATATTACAAGTTCAACGACGGCTACAACTTCGGTCCGACCCTCGCACCGAGCCACGCGCTCTATGCCGTGGTCAGCTACCTCACGCCGGAGCCCATCGGGATCGGCAAGCTGCAGCCGATGATCCGCTTGCAGCAGACGATCGACCCCGCCTGGACCATCTTCGACGCCGCGCTCGCCTACGTCATCAAGGACTACGGGCTCCGGCTCGTCACGACGTACGAGCACATCGATCGAGGGACGGGGAGCACGGCCGGCGCCAATCCCGTTCAGAATTCCCTGCAGTTCGGCATCCAACTCCAGAACCTGTAGACCGTCTGCCGACCGAGGGGACTTTCCACGATGTGGCGCGACGGCAAAGTCAGGCGCGTTTTCTATGCCCTCCTCGGCGGGAAGGCGATCGGTCTTGCGCTCGTTTTGATCGCGATTTGCGCGCTCCCCGACTACTTCGGCCACCCCGCGCACGCGGCCGCCGGAGTAGACGGGGAAGCGTCGCAGCACTCCGAGTGCGTCAATCCGATCAACACGGCGTGGACGCTCAGCGCAGCGTTCCTCGTCTTCTTCATGCAGGCCGGTTTTCTCTTTCTCGAGGCCGGCTTTGCGCGCACGCGCGAGACGGTGAACGTGCTGCTCGAAGGAATCGTGGACACGTGCCTCTGCGGCGCGCTCTTTTGGGCTTTCGGCTTCGCGTTCATGTTCGGTTCGGGCAATGGGTTCATCGGACACCAGTACTTCTTCTTGCAGGGCGTGCCCGATACCTACGGGTCGACCGGCGTCCCGATGCTGGCTTTTTGGCTCTTCCAGTTCGCTTTCGCCGATACGTGCAGCACGATCACTTCCGGCGCCATGGTCGGCCGGACCTCGTTCGTCGGCGACCTTTGGTACAGCGTCGGCGTCAGCGGATTCATTTACCCGATCTTCGGTCACTGGGCGTGGGGGCCCGACGGGTGGCTGAACGACATCAAACCGACCGCGTTTCACGATTTCGCGGGGTCCACGGTCGTTCATACGATTGGCGGATTCGTGGCGCTCGCCGGGGCGATGGCGCTCGGACCGCGCTTGGGGCGCAGATTCGCGAGGGACGGCGGCGGTATCATGGCCGGGCACAACATGACCCTCGCCGCGGTCGGCGGCATCATTCTATGGTTCGGCTGGTACGGATTCAATCCGGGCAGCACGCTGTCGGCGATGGATATGCACGGCATCGGACGAGTGGCCACCAACACGACGCTGGCCGCCTGCGGCGGTGGCCTGTCTGCGCTTTTCTTCGTCTACGTGCGGGGCAAGTACTGGGACTGCGGCATCACGGTGAACGGGTTTCTAGCCGGCCTCGTGGCCGTGACTTGCCCCTGCTACTGGGTGTCGCCGACGGGCGCTTTCATCTTGGGTGCCGTCGCGGGCGTCCTATGCGGCTTGTCCGTCGACCTTTTCGAGTATCTGCGGATCGACGACCCCGTGGGAGCGGTGTCCGTGCACGGCGTATGCGGCATTTGGGGGACTCTCAGTTTGGGCCTGTTCGCGACGGGACAGTTCGGGGCACCGGGGCCGTACGGCGCGGACACCTCGCCCACCGCCCTGGTCACCGGACTTTTCTACGGCGGTGGCGCGACGCAGCTCGTCGCGCAAATGATCGGGAGCGCCAGCATCCTGGCCGCGACCTTCGGGACGTCGCTGGCTCTCATGTACGGGCTCAAGTTCGCGGGGGTTCTTCGCCTGTCACCCGAACGGGAGCGGATGGGTATGGACGTGACGGAGCACGGAGGGCCGGCCTACCCCGAGCTCGTGCCGCGCGACGGCGCCGACCCGAGGCGAGACATGCTCGTTCAAGACGCGGCCGTTCGATCGATCGCCGGGCGCTGAGGTCGCTCTACTCGTCGGTCACCGGCCGTCCCCGGTACATTCGCACCGGACCGCTCGTCGGAGGGTTCGAATCGCGAGCTTCGGGGGCGACCGAAGGCGGCTCGGGGAACGCCCGGACCGGCGGCGCCAGCGGGGTGGGGAGCTTCACGGGGGGCGGCGGGGGCGTCACCGACGGCCGGAGGGAAGGGACGACCTCCGGATCGACGCGCCGGATCACCAGGTTGACCCCCATGCGGAGCGCGGGCTTGTTCACGCCGACCGCGGAAAGAACGCCGATGAGTCCCCAGGCCATCGCGCGGAGGTAGAGCTTGTGCTCTGCATAGCGGACAAGGCAACCTTCCAGCTCCTCGCCGCCTGCACGGAACGTGTCAAAGAGGCGCGTGAACCTCGGGCCGACCTCGCCGAACACCTCAGCGTCGAAAATCGGTGGCAGATCGCTGGCGACGAGCGCTCCGGCGCGCGAGACCACGAAACTGCCGTAGACGCCTTCGACGTCGCGCAGCGCGCGCAACATCTCTTCGATTTTGGCCATGATGGGTACTCGGTGTCAAAGGCCCAAGAGCGAGCCGATCATGTTGGAGTCGGCGGCGGGTCGAGGCCTCAAGGCGATGACGTCGCCGCCGCTCTCGCGGACGATGAAGCACCGTCCGCTCTTGAAATTGCATTCCATCGCCACGAACTGCTCCGCCCCGAGGCAGGTTCCGATGAGCTCATTCAGGCGACAGGCGTACGCGACGATGTCCGCGAAGTCCTGGGAGGCGCCGTGGTTGAGGGCGATCGACCCGTCGGGATGAAGTCGGAGGATGAGCTGGAAGTCTTCGCTCCTGAGGACGTGGCCGGCGACTTCGATCGGTGTCGCGTCGAACTCCATGCTTTCGCCGAGAGGGGGCTTTGTCGGTCTGTTGCGCGCTTCTCCGCGCAGGCTGACGACGGTGGGCGCGTGACGTTCGTCACGCATTTGCGCGGCTCGCAGAAGAAGACTTTGCCATGTGCACGAAATGCTTTCTTTGATGGGCCATTCACGGTCCACGGGCTCGAACGACCCGTCGTCCCAGAGGAGAACTTCGAAGGCCGCGGGCTCTCCGACCGAAGAGCGTGCGATCGCGTGGACGACCGCCCCGCCCCGGAAGAAGAGGTAGCCCACGTTGTTTCCCGAGGCGACCCGAACCACACGACGAGATCCGGCGAGGCATTCCATCTGCACGAGGTCTGCGAGGCTGGCCCCGTCCAGGCGTGCGTGAAAGCCCGGGCTGACCTCTCCCGGGGTGTCGCCTCGGCCGGAAGGGGTTTTCGATGTCACGACGGACCCGGTGCTGGTGCTCTCAAGGGCGCCCCCATCCCAACGAAGCGGCCCGCGACGTACTCCATTCGGGCACCTCCACTAGACGGGTTACTCGCCGCGCGTTTCGCGCACGTATCCCGACGGTTGCAATTGGCCAAAATCGCAGGACTTTGGTGAACGAATTATCGCACTTCGACGCGGCCAAACAGTCCGCTGCCCACCCAATCGCGGAACCATGTGAGTACGCGCTGCGACGCTTCCTGCTCGTCGATCGCCCCGAAGCTCGCCGCCGCCCGCGACAGCGCCGCCGACAGGGTCTCTCCGGCGACCAGGCCCGAGAGGACTTCGAACATGGGAACGGTGAGATCCATGCGCCAGACCGTGGGGCCGCTCCGATACACGACGGTCGCCGAAGGCCTCGGGGACGGGACTGGCGGCGCCGTACCGTCGCGCACGGCTTGAAAGTATCCGTTCACGGGATTGGCGAAGGAAAGGAGCCGAAACGCGGAGTTAGGCACGAGACGTGCCGACGCCCAGGCTTCTATCGGTACGTCGCGAAGTCCCTCGAGAGTCAGCGGCTCGGAGCTCGGGGCGTGAATCACTTCGACGATTGCCCACTCCAGCGCGGCGAGGTCGGCGACGAAGTCGCGCAACGGAAACGGTTCGGGCGCCTCGTCACGGCAGAAACTCTCGAACTTCCGACCGAAGAAGTTCAGGCTGGGACCCCCCGACGGGTGACGCGCGATGTAGGCGCGGCAAAGTCTCTCGAAATCGGACTCTCCGAGCGCCGTTTGAAGCACCGAATAGTCGTCGGCGAGGCATTCGACGAGCCGAGAGTGGTAGCTCCTCCGATACACTTCGAGACGGTCCATGGCCCCGAGACGGGGACCGGCCGTGAGCACGCGGTTCGCTTCGCCGCTGCTCACCGCCGCGGGTGCCTCCTCGGGGTGCATCACCGCCCGCGCGAACCATGTTTGCTCGTCGCGGAGACCCTCTAGGTGCGAATCCGCCGCAGCAACCCCTTGGTATGAAGCTTCGTCCGGAGCGTCGGACCGGGAACTTTCGTCGCGGGTTTCCTGCCGAAACTTGGCCCCGAGTTCATCTGGAGTGGCGCTCGCGCGCTCGCGGACCAAATCGACGTCGACGATATGCCGATTCATGTCGATCCACCGATGAACTCTCGCGCCCGTAGGGCCTCCGCGTGGGTTTCGTCGAACCCTGGAATTTCTGCGTCCCATTCGAGCAGCACGGACGCCCCTCCCGCGCGCTGCCACGCCGTGCCAAGAAGCTTCCAAACGTCGTCTTCTACAGGGCCGACGTGGGTGTCGATGATGTGCGTTCCATGGTTGGTGTGCCCGGCCACGTGAAGCTGCACGACACGGTCGAAGGGGATCGCGGCGAGGTAGGTAGCGGGATCGAAGCCGTGATTGTAGGCCGACACGAACACATTGTTCACGTCGAGGAGGAGCGCGCAGTCCGCCTCTTCGGCGAGGCGCGCGAGAAACTCCCATTCACGCATCGATTTGCCGGCAAACTCGACGTACGTCGACGGATTCTCGAGGGCGAGCGGCGCGCCCAGAAAGTCCTGGACCGCGCGGACTCGTCCGACCACGTGCGCGAGCGCTTCCTCTGAGTACGGCATCGGAAGGAGGTCGTGCGTGTTCTTCCCGGCGACGCCGGTCCAGCACAGGTGGTCCGAGACCCAGCGAGCCCGAGTTCGATCCCGGAGTGCCCTCAGCTCCGTCAGGTAGCCGCGATCGAGCGGATCCGTAGAGCCAATCGAAAGCGATACGCCGTGCATCGCGATGGGGTAGCGGTCGGCGATCGCGTCGAGATAGTGGAGCGGCCGGCCTGCCGTCTGCATGTAGTTTTCACTGATGATCTCGAACCAGTCCACCTCGGGTCGCGCTTCGAGAATGCGCGCGTAGTGCACCGTGCGGAGTCCGAGCCCGACGCCCAGATCGGGAAGGCCGAATCGATTGGGCATGGGTTTGCCCGAGGGACAGACCGACCCGCCTGCTTCCTATGGGACGCAGGCGGGTCGGTGCACCCGGGATTCTCTCAGCCTTTGCAGCCGCCTTGGCCCTTGCAGTCGTTCTGACCCTTGCAGGCGTGCTTGTCGGTCTTACAGCCGCCCTGGCCCTTGCAATCGTTCTGTCCTTTGCAGGCGTGCTTTGCGGCGGGGGTCGCGCCGGCTGCAGCGGGCGCTGCCGCCGTTCCGGCCGAGTTCTCCGGCGCAGCCGGGGGCGGGGTCGACCCACCGCAGGCCGCGGCGCCCATCAGGATTCCACCTACTGCTGCTGCGATCATCGTGCTTGTCAGGTTCATGGCGTCCTCTCGTTTGCACCGACATTACGTCGGCCGCGGCCGTCTGTTTCAAGAAAAATGAGGCCGAGGCCCGCTTCTTCTACCGAAAGGAGGCTCCGACAAGTCGACGGCCGACCGCAACCGCCGTCGATCGCGGAACGTCACACGTCGGTCGCCACTCCGCCGCATCGGCGTTCGCACGGCACTTCGCACGAGAGTCAGGGCGGCGCCGTCGCATGGCGGTAACGTCTGCCCTCGAGGCCCGTACCTACCAGCGTCTGCGAACCGAGGAAAAAAGCATGATGGACTTTCTAGAGACGATCCGCACGCGTGCTCTCGAGGTGATTGGCCGGCTCCGATGGCTCGCCCCGCTCATTGGGCGTCTCGCCGTGGGGCTCCTCTTCGTCTCCACGGGCTGGGGAAAGGTGAATGACATCCCCAAGGTGACGCACTTTTTCGAGCAGCTCGGAATTCCCGCGCCGGGGTTTCAAGCGGTCCTGGTCGGGTATAGCGAGCTCATTTGCGGCTCCCTCCTGGTCTTGGGGCTCTTGACGAGGCTCGCGACCGTGCCGCTCATCATCAGCATGGTCGTGGCGATTCTCACCGCGAAGCGGGGCGACCTGCACGGCCTTTTCGATCTCGTCGGGTTCGACGAATTCACCTATTTGTCCGTGCTGGTGATGATCGCGATCATCGGCGCCGGCGCCGTTTCCCTGGATCGCGTCCTCGCGCAGCGGCTCGGCTGGCGAGCCGAGGACTGAGCGGAAACGCGCGCGCTGCCTGCGCCATTTTATTGACCAATGCCCGCCTCGGGGCTCTTCTGAGCGCCAGGAGACTCAACGATGGCGAAATCGAATACGGCGAAGAAGAAACCCCTCTCGAAGAGCGCGATCCTCCAGGCGGTCACCGACGCGATCGGCGAGGAGATCTCACGCAAGCAAGTCAAGCAAGTGGTCGAGACCCTCGTGGACGTAGGTCATCGCGAATTGAAGAAGAACGGCATCTTCGTGGTGCCCGGCTTTGCGAAGTTCGTGGTGGTGAAGAAGCCCGCGAGGCCCGCGCGCGAGGGCATCAATCCGTTCACCAAAGAGAAGCAGAAGTTCGCGGCGAAGCCTGCGAGCAAGGGCGTGCGGGCGAGGCCGGTCAAGGCGGTCAAAGACGCGGTCGTCTGAAAATAACCGGCGTCCGTGGCCGACGCGCGTTAGGTTTCTCTCGAACTTGGAGGACCAATGCGCAGTCGACTCGTAAGGGGCCTCGTCGTCGGGGCCC
Organism: Polyangiaceae bacterium; assembly: GCA_049578005.1. Taxonomy (GTDB): domain Bacteria; phylum Myxococcota_A; class Polyangia; order Polyangiales; family Polyangiaceae; genus Palsa-1150. Next base: position 2,090 of record JBAULD010000816.1, on the reverse strand, counting down.
TCCCGCTTGCTTTCGCGGCCTGCTCCGGTACGGCGACGCCGCCGTATCCCGACGTCGCCACCTTCTGCGTCGCGAAAGCACATGCGATTTGCCAGGCAACGGCCATCTGCGCGGCGGACCCGACGGCATGCCAGACGTACCAAGTCTCGCAGTGCGACGCGGACGCGACGAGCGCCACGGCCTCGGGCGTGCGCAAATACAGCTCCTCGAATGCCCCGAGCTGTATCGACGCGCTCAACGCGGCGTTCGGCAATAACCCCTCCCAGGTGCCCTTCGCCCAGCTCGTCGGGCCTGGATCGATCACGGACAAATGCGAGCGCGTTTTCGTGGGAAGCGCCAACTCGAACCAGGCGTGCGCTTCCGACTACGACTGCAGCGGCGCTCTGATCTGCGTTCCCGCACAAACCGGCACGCCGTCGTCGCCCCTGGTGTGCGCATCGCCCGTGGCGAAGAACGCGATGGACTATTGCGATGAACCTGGCGCGCAGTGTCCAACGGACACGTATTGCGGAACCCCCGCGGGGGGCGTTGCCGCCGCGTGCATTCCCGCCGCGCAGGCGGGCCAAGCCTGCTCGGCGACGGCACCTTGTGTCAGCGCAGAGCGATGCACGAACAGCCTTTGCGTGCCGCGAGCCAGCAGCAGCGGGCAGCCTTGCTCCACGAACGGCGATTGCATCTCGCCCACGCCGTACTGCGACGTGTACGCCGGCAGCATTTGCACGATTGGCCTCACGTTCGCGACGGGCGCGGCCGACTGCGAGGGCTTCCTCCTCGGGATGACCGTGGCAGGGCCTGACGCAGGCGGGGCCCCGGCGGGTGACGGCGCGGGAGGGGATCCCTAGTTCTTCCGCGTAACCGGTGTCCGTGCCCGTACACGAATCGAGGCCGTACGCTCGCGCATTCGTGAACTCAGACTTCTCGCGGCTGCCCCTGCCCCGCCGGCTGGCAGAACCGGGCGACGATGCGCAAGAGCTCCGTCCCGTACCTTCGTGCGAGGCCCGGGCCGATGCCGGCGACGCGCAGCAATGCCCCCTCGTCCGCCGGCGCCTCTGTGGCGACACCGAGCAGCGTGCGATCGTTGACGATACGAAACGCCGGAAGGCCCGTTCTCTTCGCCTCCGCGAGTCGCCACGCGCGGAGCTCCTCGAACAGGGCGCTCGCGCTCCTTGCGGCGTCCGCCGGCGAGTGGCCCCGGCGCGCGGAGGCGGCGTTGTCACGCGCTCGGTTCGCGGTCCGCTGGCCCTTGCGCTTCGCGCCCCCATTGCGTTTTTTCGGCCCGAGCACGTCGCCGGCCATTCGAAAATGCGGGTCGCCCGCGAGCGAACGTGCGACCGCGGTGCTCGTCAAGCGCGCGCGCTGGAAGGCGATCACATTCCCGTCCTTGACGAAGGAGTCGTCCTCCAGGCGCACCCACTGCGAGCGCACGAGTCCGGCGAGGACGTGCTCGAGCGCTCGACGATCGAACTCGCCGGACGGGAAGAGGTCGCGGTGTATCTGGCCGACGGTCTGCCCGTCTCGATCGGCGAGCGCGCGAAGGATTCGCCCCGCGGCGCTCTTCTCCGCCTCGCTCGGCGCGCGATGCACTTGCGCGACGCAGGCGTCCGGCGCGCACACGTCGCATTGACCGCAGGGCGTTCCAGGATCGTTCTTGTCGCCGAAGTGTTCGACGAGAAGAAGCATCCGGCAGGCGCTCTTCTCGGCAAAGCGCCGCACACGGGCGATCTGATCGAGGCGGTGGGCGATCTGCCTCTCGTAGGACTGCGCGTAGTTCGGGTCGCCGCGGCGGATCGACTCGTCGGGCTCGATGCGCGCGCCACCGTGCAGCCACAGCTTCTCGAGCGCGGTCTCGAAGACCGGCGGCGAAAGGCCGCAATCGGACGCGAGCGCGTCCTTCGCCAGCGGCCTTTCCCTGAGCTTCTCGAATATCGCGTGCAGCGATTTCGCTTCCGGGTAGTCGCGCTCGTGAAAGAACTGATGGGTCTTGCTGTCGACGAACGAGTGGAACAGAACCGCGCGCGAGGGAGCTCCGTCGCGGCCGGCGCGCCCGATTTCCTGGTAGTAGCCCTCGAGCGTCGCGGGCAGCGCCGTGT
>JBAULD010000815.1:0-5559 GCA_049578005.1 Polyangiaceae bacterium | reverse complement strand
ACGTACCACCTCTCGCTCGCGAGCGGCGCCAGGCGGTCGAGCATTGGGCCCCAATCCTTGTCGACGAGCGCGCCGAACACCAACGCGATTTCGCCGGGCGGCAGGCCGAGCGAGTCCACATGCCTCGCGAGCGCCTCTGCGCCGTCGACGTTGTGCGCGGCATCGAGGAGAAAGTGGCCGATGCGCTCGATGCGCCCCGGCCACGCCACGCGCGCAATTCCCTCCTCGATCGCACCGGCCGAAGCGCCGATTCGAGCGCCGAGGACGGCGGCGATCGCCGCGTTCTCCCTCTGGTGGGAGCCAGCCAGGCCGATGCGTGCCGGCGCCTCGCTGCCAACGACCGGAGTCGTCGTGGCTCCGAGGGCATGAGCCACCTCGTCGATCGCCCTGCGCACGTCGGGCGCCATCCGGCCGAGAACGATGTCTAGTCCTGGTTTGGCGATCCCGGCCTTCTCACGCGCGATTTCGACGAGCGTCGATCCCAGGCGGTCGGTGTGGTCGAGCGCGATGCGCGTAATCGCAGCCGCGCGCGGCGTCGGAACGACGTTGGTCGCGTCCAGACGCCCGCCGATGCCGACCTCGATCACGGCCAGGTCGACTCGGGCCTCACGGAAGGCGAGGAACGCGGAGAGGGTCGCCGCCTCGAAGAAGGAGAGGTCGACTTCGGAGTCGAGCACCCGATGGAGCAGATCGGACAGAGCCTCGTCGTCGATCGGCTCGCCCCCGAGCCGAATGCGCTCGGCGAAGCGACAGAGATGCGGCGAGGTGTAGAGCCCCGTCTTGAGCCCGTGCGCACGCGCGATCGACTCGACCATCGCGCATACGCTCCCTTTGCCGTTGGTGCCCGCCACGTGGACGACGGGGAACGCACGCTCGGGATGTCCGGCGCGCGAGCACGCCGCGAGCATGGGTTCCAGTCCGAAGCGCATCCCCAGCGGGACGCGCCGGTAGATCTTGTCCAGTCCGGCGGCGATGGAGCGCTCGGCGCCCGGGTTCGCAGCGATCATGGAAGCCCCCGGAGGATCACCCCGGCGACCGCTCCGCCGCACACGAGCCACGCGGAGTTGGCTCGGAACAGCAGGAGAAGAACGCCGCAGGCGACGCCGATCAAGACGGTGGGCACGTCTACGAAGGTGCTCTTGGCGAGCTGGAACGTCACGACGGCCATCAGCGCGAGGGAGGCAACGTTCACTCCGTCGAGAAATGCGCTGGCCCACGCCGAGCGCCGAACGCGCGCCAACAGGGGCCGACTGGCCGCCACCAATGCGAACCCCGGAAGAAAGATCCCCACCGTAGCCAACGTGGCCCCCCAACCGCCTGCAATCACGTACCCGATGAACGTAGCGGTCGTGAACACCGGGCCCGGCGTCACTTGACCCACGGCCACGGCATCCAGCAGTTGCGATTCGCTGAGCCAGTGAAGACGGTCGACGAGGTCGTCACGGAGGAAGGCGAGCAGCACGTAGCCGCCGCCGAAGACGACGGCGCCGAACTTCACGAACGTGAAGAAGAGGGTGACCAGGCTGACGGGGAGCGCGACGATTCCAGCCGATGCTCCGGCCCCGCCCGCCGCCGCGAGACCGAACAGCCTCGTCTCACCGCGCTCGAGGGCCCGAGCCGCGACGACCGACGCGGCTCCCGCGCCGACCAGGACCGCGAGCGCGTCCACGCCGAAAGCCGCGGCGACTGCCGCGAGGAGCCCGACCGCGACCAGGACCGGAGAACGTTTCAATGCCTTGGGCGCGAGGGCCCAGAATGCCTGAACGATGATGGCGATCACGACCGGCTTGACGCCGTACAGCACGCCGCCCACCTGAGGAAGCGTGCCGAAACGGACGTACGCCCAGGCGATGACCGACACCATCAGCGCCGCCGGCACGATGAAGCAGCTCCCCGCGAGCAGCAGGCCGCGCCAACCCGCCTGGTCGTAACCGATGAAGAGCGCGAGCTCCGTGGAGCTCGGACCCGGGATCAAGTTCGCCGCGCCGAGCAAGTCCAAGAATCGCTCCGACGACAGCCAGCCCCGGCGTCGGACGACCTCATTCTCCATGAGCGCGATGTGGGCCGCAGGGCCGCCGAACGCGGTCACTCCGAGGCGTATGAACAACCCCGCGAGGTCACCGAGGTTCGCGCGCGGGGGTTGCGCCCGACCGCCGGCGACCGCGGCATCATGGGGCATCGCTCGAGAACCTCAGGGCAGAGCCCCGTTTTCGTGACCGCCGGCGCGTCCGCAAAAGTGACCGAGAAGCGTGGACACTTCGCGCTTCATGTCGAGGCGGCTGACGATTCGGTCGACCATCCCGTGGGCGAGCAGGAACTCGCTGCGCTGGAAGCCGGCGGGCAATTTCTGGCGGATGGTCTGCTCGATGACGCGCGGCCCGGCGAAGCCGATGAGAGCCCCCGGTTCGGCGATGTTCACGTCGCCGAGCAGAGCGTAGCTCGCGGCCACGCCCCCCGTGGTGGGATGGAGCAGCACACTGATGAACGGCAGACCCGCCCCCTTCAAACGATCGAGCGCCGCCACAGTCTTTGCCATTTGCATCAGGCTGAGAATTCCCTCTTGCATCCGCGCGCCTCCGCTCGCCTGCAGGAGCACGACGGGCAGCCGCTCGGTCGTGGCCCGTTCGAAGAGTCGCGTCAGCTTCTCGCCGACGACCGAGCCCATCGAGCCGCCCATGAACGCGAATAGGAACGATCCCCAGCCGATGGGGCGGCCGTCGATCCGGGCACGCCCGATCTCCACCGCCTCTTTCGCGCGCGAGGCCTTCTGAGCGGCCGCGACGCGCTCGGGGTACGTCTTGCCGTCTGCGAACTCGAGCGGATCGCCCGGTGCGAGGTGGGCGTCCCACTCCTCGAGTGAGCCCGAGTCGAGAAAGAGCTGTCTCCAGCCTGCGGCGCCGAGTTTGTGGTGCCGGCCGCACTGCGGGCACACTTCGAAGTTCGCGGCGAACCTGTCCGAAGGCAGCGTTTCGCCGCACTCGTCACATTTGCGGAAGACCCCCTTGCCGATGGTCTTCTTCTCGGCTGCGTCGAGCTCGGGAGGCTTCTTCTCGGGCCAGGGCATGGGGCTCGTGTCGATGTACCCGAAGATGCGTGCGGCGGCGATAGCCGGGCGCAATGACGCGTCGCGTGGCGGCTACACCGCGATCGTCTTCAAGTCGGGCCCGACTTTCAGCGTCGGCTCGGTCCGCTCTTGTACCTCGCGCGCGCTGACCCCGGCGGCGACTTCACGGAGAACGAGCCCGTCCGCGGTGACGTCGATCGTCGCGAGCTCCGTAATGATGCGATGAACGACGCGTCGGCCGGTGAGCGGGAGGCTGCACTCGTCGAGGATCTTGGGCGTCCCGTCTTTGGCCGCGTGCTCCATGATGACGACGACGCGCTTGGCGCTCGCGACGAGATCCATCGCTCCGCCCATGCCTTTGACCATCTTCCCCGGGATCATGTAGTTGGCGAGATCACCCTTTTCGCTGACTTGCATCGCGCCCAAAATCGCGAGGTCGATGTGTCCGCCGCGGATCATGGCGAAGCTCTCGGCGCTCGAGAAGATCGCGCTCCCCGGCAGCATCGTGACGGTCTCTTTGCCTGCGTTGATGAGGTCCGCGTCGATCTGGTCCTCGTCCGGGTAAGGGCCGATTCCCAAAAGCCCGTTTTCGCTTTGCAAGATCACTTCGACACCCGGCGAAATGAAGCTCGCCACGAGCGTCGGCATGCCGATCCCTAGGTTGACGTAGTAGCCGTCACGCAGCTCTTGCGCGGCGCGCTTGGCGATCTGGTCCCTGGTCAGTGCCATCGGTCAGCCTTTCGCGGATTGTCCGCGCCCGTTTCTGGTGGTGCGGCGCTCGATGCGCTTCTCGTATCCCTGTCCTTGGAAGATCCGCTGTACGTACACCCCAGGCGTATGGACATGGTCGGGGTCGAGCTCGCCGACCTCGACGAGCTCCTCGACTTCGGCGATGGTCACGCGCGCGGCGGTGGCCATCATCGGGTTGAAATTCATCGCGGTATGACGGTAAACGAGGTTGCCGAAGCGGTCGCCGCGCCAGGCCTTCACGAGCGCGAAGTCCCCGGTGATGGCCCGCTCGAGCACGTAGGTTCGCCCCTCGAACTCTCTCGTTTCTTTCTTCGGAGATCGCTTCGCGACGCTGCCGTCCGCGCCGTACTTCAGCGGCAGGCCGCCGTCGCTGACGGCTGTGCCCGCACCCGTCGGCGTGAAGAACGCCGGGATGCCTGCGCCTCCCGCGCGCAGCCGCTCGGCAAGCGTGCCCTGGGGCGTGAGCTCGACCTCGATTTCGCCGGTCAGATATTGCCGTTCGAACTCCTTGTTTTCGCCGACGTAGCTCGACACCATTTTGACGATTTGCTTGTTGCGGAGGAGAATCCCGAGGCCGAAATCGTCGACGCCGCAATTGTTGGAGACGACGACGAGTCCCTTCGTGCCGAGCTCGCGCAGGGCGCGAATGCTGTTTTCCGGGATGCCGCAGAGGCCGAATCCCCCCGCGAGGACGGTCGCTCCGTCGGGGATGTCGCGCACCGCGTCGATCGCGGCGGAGACCACTTTGTTCACTGGGCACGCTCCTCTCGTCGCTCGATTGTAAGCCTCGTGGGACTCGACTGCGGGCGAACGTAGTCAATCTTGCGATCCATTGCATCTCCCAAGGTCAGAAGGACATGCGCCTCGCGTGATTAACTCGGTACCGTCCACCGCATGAGAAACGGGCGAGGGATCGGGGCAGCGTCGTTGGGTGTTGGCTTGGGGGCCGCAATCGCCTGGGCGTGCGGGACCCATAGCCCGACCAGTGGCGGAGCGGGCGGCAGCGGCTCGAGCAGCAGCAGTAGCAGCGGTGCCGGGAGCAGCTCGGGCGGCAGCGGAAGCACCAGCTCGAGCGGCGGCAGCAGCGGCGCCGGCAGCAGCGGCGTGAGCGGCGGTAGCCGTGCGGCCAGCGTTTGTAGTCAGTTGAATTGTACGGCTCCGCAAATCTGCTGCGCGGTACGCCCGGCGCCAATGGTCGCGCCCACGCTGTCGTGCTCCGATGTCGACACATGCACGGCGGACAACTCGGTCACGTGCTTTGGCGGCGACTGCCCTGTCGGCCAACTGTGCTGTGGCCCCTCTGGCCCGTTCCAGCCGCTCGGGACGGCTTGCATGGCCGCCTGCAATCCGTCCGGCTCGTTGTCGCGAGTCCTTTGTTCGAATCCCCAAGACGCGGGGCCCGAATTGTCGCTCTGCTCGCCGGGCGACACGTGCTCCGCGAGCAGCGCGACGAGCCCGACCGGCGGCCTCTATTCCACCTGCAATCCTTCTGCCGATGGCGGCCTGGACGAAGGAGGGGCAGGGGGAGCCGACGGGGGAGACAGCGCTTCGTCGTCGGGCGGCAACGACGCGGAAGGCGGCTGAACGGGACCGGAAGCGGGCCGCCCCGCCGTGCAGCGAGTGACTATCCGTCGACGTCGTCCACGGGCGGGGGCGTGGACCCCGGAGGCACGTCGGGCTCGGTCGACGGGTCGAGGGGTTGGGAATCAGGTTCGGGTTCGTTCCCCGTGCCGCCGCCGGGCGGG
>JBAULD010000814.1:0-2666 GCA_049578005.1 Polyangiaceae bacterium | reverse complement strand
ACCGAGCACACTGGCAAGAATCCGAGTCCAGAGCAGGCTGCGAGAACCTCCGCCGATGACGGTGATCTCGCGTGGAGCGCCTCCTGCGTCCCGCAGCGCCTGAACTCCGTCGGCGAAAGCGAACGCGACTCCCTCGAGGACGGCTCGCCCCAGATCGGCGCGCGACGTTTCGTGCGTTAGACCGAAGAACACGCCTTGCGCCTTGGGATCGTTGTGCGGCGTTCGCTCTCCCGACAGGTAGGGCAAGAAAAGGACTGGGCTCGGTCTCGACCCGTTGGCTTCGATCTCGGCGAGGAGCGCTGCTTCGTCGCGCGCGCCCGTGGCCGAGACGACCCAGGAAAGACAGCTGGCCGCGCTGAGCATCACGGACATTTGGTGCCACGTATCGGGGATGGCGTGGCAAAACGCGTGAACGCCCCCCGCCGGATTGGGGGCGAATCGCTCGGTGACGAGGAACACGACTCCCGAAGTCCCGAGCGAGAGCAGCGCCTGGCCAGGGTTCACGACGCCCGCCCCCACGGCGCCGGCCGCGTTGTCACCTGCGCCGGCCGCGATGATCGGGGCGGTCGAGAATCCCCAATCCCTCGCCAGTTCCCGGCGCATGGTCCCCGTGGGTCGAGAGCCTTCGAAGACGCGAGGCATGCAGCTGACCGGCATGCGGCAAGCGGTCAGCATCTCTTCGGACCATCGGCGGTTTGCAACGTCGAGCCACAACGTGCCCGAGGCGTCCGAAACGTCTGTGGCCGAGTCGCCCGACAGTTCGAGCCGTAGCCAGTCTTTCGGCAGCAAGACGTGCGCAGTCTTCGAAAAGATGGCCGGCTCGTGGCGCTCGAGCCACAGGAGCTTGGGCGCGGTGAATCCGGGCATCGCCGCATTGCCCGTGATGCTTCGCGACCGTGGCTCACGCGCCTCGAGTTCGGAGCATTCAGCGTGGCTCCGACCGTCGTTCCAGAGGATTGCCGGCCGGAGCACCTGCAGGTTCGCGTCGAGCAGCGTTGCGCCGTGCATTTGGCCCGAAAGGCCGATCCCCCGAACGGAGACGAAGGCGTCACGAGAGGAACTTCGGAGTTGCTCCACGGCCATGCACGTCGCGCTCCACCATTGTGCCGGCGATTGCTCGGACCATAATGGCTGCGGACGTTGAACCGTCAGCGGGGAGCTTGCCTCCGCGACGATCTGCTGGTCGTCGCCGACCAGCACGGCCTTAACGCTGGAGGTACCGACATCGATTCCTAGATACATGGTTTGCCTCCCTATTCTCGCTCGCCCGATCAGCGCCTCGGAATCGGAATGCCCGTCGCGTTGCTCGGATTGATTCCTCCGGAAGGAATCTGTCCGCCTTGGGCGGCAATGATGAAGGAGACCACGGACCAGTAATCTTCCGCCTTGAGCTCCATCGCTCGCGACTTCGGCATGTGCGCGCTCGTGAAGTCGTACAGATTTTGTGCATCGCGGAACGGGTCCCGCCACGGCGCTCCGGCAGGGCGGCTCTGAATCTGGATCTGGATTTGCTGGGGATCTTGTATCGTCGCGCTGGGGCCCGAATTGTCGCGTGGAAATTCGGGCAGTGCCCCCGGCCCGAGAATCGGCGACGCGCCGGCCAAGCCTTCGCCGTGCTCGCCGTGGCAGCGCGCGCACTCCCGCGAGAAGACTTCGGCGCCGGCGCTCGTCGCCGCGCGCGCCTTGGCAAAGTCGGCGTCGGTCGCACCAAGCTTGGTGGCGCTACAAGCAAAGGCAGACAGCGCGGCGAGGGCCGGCGCGCACGTGAGAAGCTGGCGTCCAGCGCCCAAGCGGAAGAACATCGCACTCTCCTTTTTTGCCCCGCCAGTCCTATCCGGTTTGGCCGCTTTCGTGTAGCCGTTTCGCGCGGCGCGTCAGCAAAACGAACCCGCTCCAATTGGAAACCGACCTTGTACGGCAGGCGCCGGCGTGACAAAAAGCGGCCCATGAAGATTGCGACCCGGCTCCTCTGGACCACTACGGAGGCACTGTTGTTCGCTGCTGGACTGTCGCTTGGATGTCAAGTTTGCCCGTGCCAGATGGCCGGCTTGGCGGCCCCGACAGGTCAACCCGGTGCGGCCAGCGCGCCCGCGAACAACGCACCGGCTGGAAGCGGCGGCGGCTCGGTGTCCAGCGTCCCCTACGACTGGAAGAACGTGACAATTCTCGGCGGTGGCTTCGTCAGCGGAGTGGTCTTCAGCCCAGTCGAAAAGGGCCTCGTCTATGCACGGACGGACGTCGGCGGCGCGTATCGTTGGAACGGAGCGGACCAAACGTGGACCCCACTCAACGACGACCTTCCGCGCGACTCGAGCTTCATGGGTATCGAAAGCATCGCCGCCGACCCGGTCGATGCAAACCGGGTCTACGCCGCGGCGGGGACTTATGTGAAGACTTGGGCTGGCAACGGAGCCATCCTGAAGTCCGACGACCGCGGCAACACGTGGACACGCGTCGACATGCCCATTCAAATGGGTGGCAACGAGAACGGGCGCTCCAACGGCGAGCGACTCGCCGTCGATCCGAATCAACCGAGTATTCTCTATTTTGGCTCGCGGGCCAAAGGCCTGTGGCAGAGCACGGACTCGGGAGCGACCTGGCACTCCGCGAGCTTTCCGGCGAAGCAGGATCCCGACAACATCGGTATTGTCTTCGTCGTATTCGAC
>JBAULD010000813.1:0-21722 GCA_049578005.1 Polyangiaceae bacterium | reverse complement strand
CGAGCGCGCCGTCCTCGCAGGTGGCGCTCGAGCGCACGGCGAATCCCCACGGACAGCGCTCGCCGACCTCCTGCCAGAGAGTGCTTAGCTCCTGGGCCAGCCCTTTCGGCAGCGGCGCGGTTTCGATCTGCTTGCGCGCTTCGGCGGCGCGGGCTCCCCCGGCGCGCCCGGTCGCCGCGCGCAAGAGGGAGCGCGGCTCGCATCCAGGCGGGAGATCGCGAATCGCCTGGACGAAGGCGTCTGCGGGCAGAACGACGGCATCGGGAACGTCGAAGCGATTGCGCACGAGCCAGGCGAGCCGCGCGGCCTTGCCACCTACGATACGCGGATCGTCGCCGCCGCGGCGCTGGGCGAGCACTTCGAGCGGCACCAGCCACGGGGACATGGCCGGGATGGTAGTGAAGGACCAAGCCGACGAGGGCCGCCATTTTCGATCTGGACGCCGGCGGCCTGTTTCCGGCAGCCGCCCGTCAGTCTACGGATTTGTAAGCGCGCCCGACGAGCCTCACCCGGGTCTTCTCTTGGAGAAGAAGCGGCTCGCCCAAGTCTTCGTCGATGGTGACGAGGGACGCACCGAGCGCGGCGGCCTTGTTGCGAAGATCGTTGCGCGCCGCCTGCTGCGCGAGCTCCGGATCCTTCGCGGCGGCTTGAGCAGTCACCTGGCCCACCATTTGGAATGCGCCCGCGCTGGGCGGCTCGGCGGCGAACTCGACGTTTTCTCCCGGCGGCTGGAGCTCGATGTGATCGGGAATTTGCTCCGCGCAGGCGTACAAAACCGCGGGCATTACCAGAAATGCAAGTCGCCTCATCGACAGAATCGTAGCAGCGGATTCTGCCTACGCTTTATTTTTCCGTCATGAGGCCCGCGCCAGAACGCGATCGTGCCAGAGAAGGAGCTCGATCGACCCGGGGCCTCGGTTGAAGACATAGTCGTGCGGCCCCGGCACATCGGCGAAATCATGGGGGATCCCGCCGATTCGCCACGCCTGCGAAAGGCTCGTAATCGCGTCGTGAAAGTAGTCTTCGTGGCTCGTGAGGAGGCGCAACTTCATGGCCGTTCGCCGCGCTCTGGCGGCCTGGGCGAGCGCCGTCCACTCGGCGTTCTGCCCTTCGAGGATCGCCGGCTGAATGCCTCCGACGGCGCCGAACGCATCGGGGGAGGTCAGGCCGATGCGCAGGGCGATGATGCCCCCAAGCGAGACCCCGTCGATGCCGGTCGCCTCGGGCCTTCCGACCGCGGGGGTCTCCCGTCGAACTCGAGGAATAAGTTCCTCGAGCACGAAACGGCTGTACGCCGTCAGGTCAGCCGTTGCCGGCGGATGAAAGTCCGGAAGCCAAGGGCATGCGACGATGACGCCTCCGAAGGGGTGCGCCGCGAGAGAAGCGTTGGCCTGGACCAAGCGCGGCGGGTCCACGAAACCCAGATAGTCCGAGTCCCGAAGCGGCGGCGCGCGCAGACGATCGATGGCGTGGACCATTGCGTAGTCGCGTGGCCAACCCATCATCCCCTCGGAGGGAGGCTTCAGCGCCTCGCCTCGCCCATGGAGCGCGACGAGGACGGGATACTGCGTCTCGGGGCCGCCCCAGGTGGGGACCACGATCGCCGCTCTCGCCCGTCCCCAGGGCTGCACGCCCATGTCCCAATCGAGTATGCGCGCGTTCGTGGACGCGACCACGGGCTGCGGTCCGCCACCGGCCGCGCGTTCGCTCCTCGAACACGCAATCGCCGCAGCGGCTCCCAGCAGCCAGGCGCGACGCCCGGGCAGCGTCCGCTTTTGCACCCGGGTGCGGCGCGCATCCCCAGGCAACGCTCGGAAGGGCGGCTCAGTCGTCCCCACCAGGTGGCTCCGGGGTGTGACCGGTTGCCTTGCCGACGAGCTCGACGAGCGTTGGGTCGCTCGCCATTCGATCGCGCAAGACGTCGCGGATCGCCTGGAGCTGTCGCTCGGGCAGGTTTCCAAGGTGGGCCGTGGCCTCTTGAACCTTCAGATCGACGTACCCGTTCGCGTCGACCTCGCCGGCGCGCAGGCGATCGAGTGCCGTGCGCGGGGTCTCGAGCGCGTGGACCTGGGTCGACGGGGTCGACGTGGGAGTGACCGACGGCTCGAACGACCGCTCGGTCTCCCCGACTCGGGCACGTCCGATCGGGTCGGCCGGTGGCTGAACCGGAGGACCTCTCTTGCCGATCTGATCGATTCCCATTGCGGTCTCCTGCTGCAGGGTAGGGTCGGTCGTCGATTCCGGCTACCGCGACGGCGCTACCGACCTCTTTTGCCCCCCTATCGCCCGGTCGGGACCGAAGGTTGCTTCGCGCCCTGATTAAGGGCAGGCGAGGACAGTTGGGGCGACGGGGGAATGCCGTTCCAAGCGATCCTCACGCGACGAACGCGGCGGTGTCCGTTCGCGCCGCCGGCGTCGTCGTAAAGGAGCGTGCCTCGGGTGAGGGCAAGGGCGACGTCGAACGGAGCAGGCGCCTCCAGATCGACCACGGGCCACGCCGGCCCACCGGAACCGTCGGCAGAGACTTCGAGCGCGTCGAGCGTGACCGAGTCTCGACCGGAGCGCGCGACGATCGCCTGGGCGCCGCCCGACGATGGAGCGAGGACGATCGCCGTCGGCCGGCCCGCCCCCCCCAGAACCAGCGCTCTCGGGGCCCCCACCACGTGTCCACCTGGCCCCAGCTTCGCGACCATGGCCGCACCCGGGGAGTCGAGGCCGCTCGGAGAGTCTTCGATCCACGCGACGAGGGCGCCGTCTCCAACGACCACGACTTCGGGGGATCGGGAGTGCGCCGCGGTGGCGAGTACGCGGGTTTCGTCGAACGCGCGCTTCGCGTCTCGGGTCCGCAGAAGCGTCACGTATACGTCCCCGAGGCCTTCCCGGGGGCTCTCGCGCGGATCGCTCCATGCGATCCACGCCCCATCGCCGCTGACAGCAAGCGACACGTCGGCCGCATCGCCCCGCGCTCGGGTGATTCGCTGGTCGGGAGACATGCGATTCAAGTTGCGGTCGATTTTCGCGGCGTACACTTCGCCGTTGCCGTCGCGCCAATCGACCCATGCGACCAGCCATCCGTCGCCGGCCCACGCGATGGCGACGCTGTTCGCGTCGCTATTGGCCGTCGTCAGCTGCACTTCTTTGACTCGGTGGCCGTGTCCGTCGAGACGCTCGACGTGGACTTGCGCGCCTGTGTCGTGGTGGGCGACCCACGCCGTCGCTGCTCCATCCTCCGGCTGGGGCGCCGAGGCGATCGCCACCCGACCCACCGCGAGCGCGCGAGAAGTCACGGTGTTTCCGGCGTCGAGAGGGTTGCCTTCTGGGCCAAAGGCGCGCACGCGCACCGTCTGGTCCCGGCCGGCCGATCGTTCGGCGGCGCTCGTGACTTCGGTCGTCATCGTCGCGAGGAGCGTCGCCTCACCAACCTGCGCGGCGGCTACGTCGATGTAAGGTTCTCCCGACTCGAGCGTCACGATGCCCAGCGCGCGGGCGACGGCGCCGGCGGGTGAAGCGGATACGGGCGGTGCTTCGAAGGGAGAATCCCGCCGGGCGAGATTCATCGCAAACACCGGGGCGGGGGCGTCCGCGGTCGAAGCGAGCGCGATGCATCGGTCGCTCGCGCAGAGCAGTCCCCAGCCGAGCGACGCGGGCGCGTGGTCGCGGCCGACACCCACGCCGACGAAGAGGGGCTCTGCTTGCACGGCGGTAAGCTTCCCGTCGAACCGTACGAACATCGGAACCGCGACGCAGTCCGCGGCCGGGCTGGACTGCGAAGCGCGACACGCCGGCACCGGAGTCGTCAGAAGCGCGAACCCGTCGCGGGTCGCCACGAGCTCGTTCGGCGATCGGGCTTCGACTTCGAACGATGTCACGGGCTGCGCCGCAAGTCCCGCGGTGTCGGAGATGCTCGCGAGGTGGAGAAGATTCGACGGACGAGCGTGCCCGTGCGGCGACTCCCAAGCCAGCGCGGTGCTCGTGGCACCGCTCGCGATGGCGACGAGCGACGACCCGCCCACGGCATCCATGGCGTGCGTCGGACCCTGAACGTGCCCGGCGAGGTCGACGGTCGCGAGGGTCACCTCAGGGTCTTCGCCCGTGCGATCGGTCCACGCGAGCAGCCAGCCGTCGCGAAATGGGACGACGTCGACGTCACCGCTGACGGTCGGGTCCTTCCCAACTTCGATGGGGGCGCCCCGCGCGCTGCCGTTCGGGTCCAGCTGCAACCAAGACAAGCGTCCGGCCGCGAGCTTGTCCCGCACGACGAGCGCCAGCCCCACGCCGTTTCCAGCGCGAACCGCCGCCCAGCGCTCCACGCCGCGGGCCACCCGCGCAGGCACCCCGCGCGCCGTTCCGCTCGCGTCGACCGTGACGGCCAAAATGTTGGCGTCGCCCGCGGCGGTTTCCTCCGCCCACAGGCACAGAGCACCGCCCTCCGTCTGCACGATGTCCGTCCACGTAACGTGGTCGCTCGTGCGAATCAGGTCGACGGGAACGCCGCGCGCGGTGCCGTCCGGGGAGAGCGCCAGCAATGTGACCGCCTCGCCGCGGTCGAGAATGGCGCTCCAAACGAGCAACCAACCCCCTCCGGGTCGCTCCGCCGGTCGCACGAGGAGGGACGTGGCCTCTCGGGGCACGCTGGCCGCCACACGCGCGTCGCGCAGGGGCGCTCCGTCGGTCCCGAACGGCACGACGAACAGGTTGGCCGGGCCACCCCCGTCCGCGGCCACGATCCAGGCGGCGAGGCCACCCTCGCTGCCGAACGCCGCAAACGGCCCGATGGACTTGCGCGCGATCGCTCCGAGGTAGTGCGACGGGGCGGGGCCGCGCTCGTCCGTTGGTTGTTGCGGAAGAGCGGCGACCGCGGGGGCTTTGGGCTTCGACTCGAGCGAGCGCGGCGCACTCGGCGGCGGGTGCGCCGCGTGCACACAGGCGGCCAGCGCGACGACGAGCATCGCAGCCCACGCAAAGGGCCGGGCCTTCCAAGCTGCTGTGCGCCACGATCCCTTGGCTCTCACGGACGACCGCCGGAAAGGACGAGGCTTGTGCTCACGGGCGCGGCAACAATCGCCGGGGCGCGAACCATCCCGTCATGAGCGCAAAAGACGGCTGACGTGTCGCTTCTCCCACTCGATGGCGCGGTCGAAGTGTCGGAATTCCGGCTCTCGCTCCTTGAACTCCGGCGGGTGCAGATTGACGCGGCCGAGCCCGCGACTTCCCGGGATCACATGGTGCAGCATCTCGTGGTAGACGATGTAGGCCACGAAGTAGCGCGGCACCCAAGTTCGGTCGAGCGAGGGATGAACACGTATCAGCCGGTCGACCGGGCTGTAGCTCCCGAGCTTGATCGTCTTGCGAACCGCCGCCTTCGTCGTCGGGCGCTTGCCCCACGTGATGAGCGCGTTGACCGATCCATTGAAGTAGCGCGCGTTCAGGTCATCCCGAAGAGAGAGCAGGTCGTGACATCGGCCCTTGGTGATGAGGGGCGCGTTGCGCTTGCGTCGGGCCAGGCGAAATCCGTTGGAATCGATGAAGTCGCCCAAAGTCGCGCTGGCATCGCGGTCGCCTCGCGTCACGTAGCGGACGAGCGAATCCATGACGTTCGCGGGAGCGTCCAGGAACATGTGATGCACCCGGGCGTGTAAGACCCCCCGCTGGACGCGGTGCGTAATGATCGAGTGACGGTTGTCGGTGATCGAGAGGATCACCGGTCCGGGAAAGGCCCCCCGAAGCTTGCGCTCCAAAGCCTGCCGGGCGCCTTCATGAACGAAGAGACGCGGTGCGGCGGACGGGAACACCAAGCGGAGCTGAGCCCCCACCCGCTCCGGGATGCGAATGGCCGCCGCGACCTGTTGGCGAGACGCTGAGACCGGCCGGCCACGAGCGACACGCGCGGCGCCAGCGCGGCTCGCATAAAGAAGGGGCACGACGCTCCGACTGCCCATCCTTGGCCTCCAAGCGAGCGGGTTAGAGGACGGGGGTTGGCGTGTCAAGGAACAGTCATTTCTTGTATTATTATAACGGTTTGAGTGAGAGGGGTGGCGCCCCCAAAGCGGCCCCCTGCACGACTCGCGAGCTCTAGCGGATCATGTGGTTGAAAACGCTTGACGGAGGGGCTGCCTGTGGCCGCCCAGGCGATCTCCGGCGGTATGACTCGCTTTTCCCTTGGGCTCCGCCCAAACCGCTACCCAGCGGGCTCCACTCGAAGCGTCTTCGGAGAGAGGACGAAACGGACGCTCGCGTGACCTCCGTCCGCCGCCAGGTGAAGCCCGACCACCATGGCTTTTTCGAACGGCCGCCCGAAGGCGGAGCCGCAGAGCACCGAAACTAGTTCAGAAAGGTCTGGCTCATGACCGACCAGCATGACGCGCTTGCCTCCTTCGGAGGCGAGCCGCCGGGCGAGGTGGGCGCCGGTTCTCCCAGGGGCGAGTTCGCTTCGGACCCGCACGGTCCCGTGTTCTTCGTCGAGGTTCGTGGCAATCGCGACGATTTCAGCCGTTTGCACCGCTCGAACCAACGAGCTCGTTCGTACGTCCCGCGGCTTCTCCCCTGCCTCGAGCAGCGCCCGCGCGACGCTCTGCACACATCTCCGTCCCGCGGCGGTAAGAGCCCGGTCGCCGTCCGTGCCGCTGTCCGCCTCTTCTTCGGCGGGACCGTGACGCATCACGTAGAGCTTCATGTGCATCTTTTGCCTCCCCTGCGGCGAGGCGCGAGCCCCTCGTGCTCTTCTTCGAATGTCTTGTTCTTTCGAATCGCTTGCTCGAGGGACCCGATTTAATTCGCGGGCTTGGCTTGTGCCGACTTCTTCTTCTCTTCGCTTGGCGGAGCGCCGTTCGATTGAGCGGTGGCGGTTGCTCCGCCGGTCAGAGTGCGTTTGATGCCGGCTTTGGTGAGAACCAACGCCTCGACTTTATCCATCATGTCTGGATGCTGCTCGAGATACGTCTTCGCGTTCTCGCGCCCCTGCCCGATGCGTTCGCCCCCGAACGAGAACCAGGCCCCGCTCTTTTCGATGATGCCAGCTTCGGATGCAAGATCGACGATATCGCCCGATCGCGAGATTCCTTGTCCGTACAGAATGTCGAACTCCACCTCGCGAAACGGAGGCGCAAGCTTATTTTTAACGACCTTCACGCGCGTTCGATTGCCGACCACCGCGGGGTCTTTGGCCCCCGCCACGGCGCCCTCTTTGATCGCGCCGATGCGGCGGATATCGAGTCGTACGCTCGCATAGAACTTGAGCGCATTGCCGCCGGTCGTCGTCTCTGGGCTGCCGAACATCACCCCGATTTTCATTCGCATCTGGTTGATGAAGACGAGCAGGCAGTTGCTTCGTGAAACGGTCGCCGTGAGCTTTCGAAGCGCTTGGCTCATTAGGCGTGCCTGCAAACCGACGTGGCTGTCGCCCATGTCGCCCTCGATTTCAGCCTTCGGCACGAGAGCCGCGACCGAATCGACGACGACCAGCTCGACCGCTCCCGAGCGAACGAGCATGTCGGCGATTTCGAGCGCCTGCTCGCCATAGTCGGGCTGCGAGACCAAGAGCTCGTCCGTCTTCACTCCCAGCTTTCGAGCGTACGTGGGATCGAGCGCATGCTCCGCGTCGATGAAGGCCGCGACACCGCCCGCCTTCTGGACCTGCGCGATCGCATGAAGCGAGAGCGTCGTCTTGCCGCTGGACTCCGGGCCGTAGATTTCGATGATGCGACCGCGAGGGTAACCGCCGACGCCGAGCGCGATGTCGAGGCCGATGCTCCCCGTAGAGACGACCTGCACGCCCTCACCGATGTTCGCCCCTTCTTTGAGGCGCATGATGGATCCCTTGCCGTACTCCTTCTCGATGGTCGCGACGGCTAGGTCGATGGCCTTGGCCTTGTTTTTCGGGTCGTCCATGCTTCGAAGATACTGCGTGCTTGTTCAGCGTACAAGCCCGTCCTTCGCCAAACGCTCCGTCGCTTTCGGGCTCCGCATATCCCATCGCGGGCGGCGACTCGGCGCCACGCAGAAGAATGCGCTAAGGTTTCGTCAAGGAATGTCAGCGGACGGCCCGCAACGGAAGAACGGCGATGCCTTCGACGTCGTGCTCATGCACGGCCCCACGGACGACGGCCAAGGCGCGCGGGTGCTCCGCGCCCGTCCTGGACGCATCGATACAGGCGAAGTCCGCCCGATGCGCGAGGGACGCCCCCTCGTGGCGGGTGCCGAGGTCGTCCGCCTGGAACGCAGGACGGACACACCAGCACTCTTCGACGTTCACGTGGAGTGCGCGGTTCCCGCCGCAAACGCGTCGAATAGTTCCCCGGCATCTCCCCAGCACGGGCCCGCGCAGGTCGCCACTCGCGAATACCGCGAAAACTGGGAGCTCACGTTCGGTCGACGCAGCTCGGCCCTGAACTAAACCAGCCTAGACCCCGATGAAGAGGCGGTGCGCGAAGTTGCGCTCGAGCCTCGCGCGAAGGACTTTGTCGGCGGCGAGCTCGATATCGTACTCAACGCGCTTGAACTCGAAGCGCTTCTTCGTGGTGTCGTAGACGGTGAAGCTCGCCCGGTTGTCGAAGTCGCGCGGCTGTCCCACCGAGCCGACGCTGACGATGTACTTCTTGTCTTCCTCGAGATCGAAATCGACCGCAGCCAGCTCCTCTACGTTGCCCCGACCGAGAGCGAATACCTTGCAGAGATGCGAGTGCCCGATGAGCGTGATGTGGCCGATCTTGTCCCAGATCGCGAGGCACTCACGGGCCTGTTCAGGCGCGAAGATGTACTCGAACTCTTCGAGTCGGACGGGCGACCCGTGGCACAAGAGAACGTCGGCGTCGTTCAGCTTCTCTTGGTACGGCAAGGCCTTCAGCCAAGCCATGTTCGGCTCCGAAAGCACGGCCGCGTGGGCGTCGAGGGCGTGCCTGGCCGCCTCGTAATAGTACGAGTAATCCATCCTGCTGCTCACGGCTGCGTCGTGGTTTCCAAGGATGGTCTTCTTGGCGGTTTCGCGTACGAGGTCCGCGCACTCGTTCGGTGAGCCCCCGTACCCGACCGTATCGCCAAGGCAGTAGTAGACGTCGATTTTCTCCGAACGGTACGCCTCGAGCACGGCCGAAAGCGCCTCGAGGTTCGCGTGAATGTCGCTAAAAATACCCAAACGCATGGACAATCCGGGGGCGTGGGGTTGCAACCTTGCAGCGCACCCTCATCAAGCATACGGCCAACTCCATGATCCGTGATCAGACAAAAGGCACCGACGACGTTTCAGGCGCTGCGCAGCCTGTGGAAGACGGCGCCGCCGATCAAGCGGTCGAGGTCGAACTCGAGCCCGAGCGAGAGGTCCCCGAGCCGGCCCCGCTCGCCGTGGATGAGTTTGCGAAGGCGTGTGTGCGCTTCGTGGCCGCCCGGTACGGCACGATGCTCGACTACTCGCCCGACACACTGAGCCTACTCGATCAATGGCTGCGCGATGCCCGCGCCGAATTGAGGGTTCGGCCGGAGGCGGTCGAGGTCGTGCAATCGGCCGCCGGCGCTTACCTCGGCGAGGTCGTTCGGCGCCAGTTTGGAGCGAATTGGGTCGCCGACGGCGAGGTCTCGGGGTGGCGCCTGTGTTTGTCGACCGTGTACTGCGCGTTCAACCCGATCGGCATGGCGCGAGAGGCCTTGCTCCTCGAGCCCGCAGAGGGGTGGCACGCGCACCTCGACCTCGACCCTGGCGAAAAAGAGTCGGTCGAGTCCAGGCTCGAGGCTCTGCCGCAGGCGACGGAAGACGAGTACTACATGCCGACCACACGCTTCGACGTCCTCTGGATCGTCGTCGACGCCCTGCGCGCAGGAATGCAGGCCCGCGGGCTGGACGACGTGCGCTTCGAGCTGGAAGACTACAGGCGCTGAAACGCACCCGTGACTCGCCGAGGACGGAAGCCTAAGTTGCACCTCGGATGTCCGACGATCTGAACGAGCCTCAGGCGACGGCCGTCGCCCATGTCCGCGGCCCGCTGCTCGTGTTCGCCGGCGCAGGCAGCGGCAAGACGCGAGTCATTACCTATCGGGTCGCGAACCTGGTCGCCTGCGCGCGGGTTCCTCCCTGGCGGATTCTCGCCGTGACGTTCACGAACAAAGCGGCGGGTGAAATGCGCTCGAGGCTCCAGTCGCTCTGCGGACCGGACGTGGCGCGGGCTCTCTGGGTCGGAACCTTCCACGCGATCTGCGCCAAGCTCCTGCGCGCGCATGGAGCGGCCGTCGGCGTGCAGCCGAACTTCGTCATCTACGACACGAACGATCAGAAGGCGGTCGTCTCGCGCGTGCTCAAAGACCTCGATCTCGACGATCGGCGCTATCCGCCGCGGGCCGTGCTTTCGCACATCCACAAGCACAAGCAAGAGGGGCGAGGCCCGGACGAGGCCGCGAGCGCCTCGTATGTCGACGACATCGCGCTCAGAATCTTTCGCGCCTACGAAGAGCGGCTCCGCGGCGCGAACGCGGTCGACTTCGAAGACCTCATCCTCCTCGTCACGCGCCTGTTCGGCACGCCCGAGGGGGACCGCATCCGCCGCCGCTACGACTACGTCCTCGTCGACGAATTTCAGGACACCAACGCGACGCAATACCGCTTCTTGCGCGAGCTCGCGCGCGACCACTCGAACCTCTGCGTCGTCGGCGACGACGACCAGAGCATCTATCGCTGGCGCGGCGCCGACGTGCGCAACATCCGCGGCTTTCGGCGAGACTATCCGGGAGCGACGATCGTCAAGCTCGAACAGAACTACCGCTCGACCGGGCGGATCGTTTCGGCTGCGCTCGCCGTCATCGCGCGATCGACCGAGCGCGAACCGAAGGAGCTGTGGACGGGCAACGCCGAGGGCGAACCGATTCGCGTCGTGGCCGCGCGCGACGAGCGCGACGAGGCGGCATTCGTCGTCGACGCGATCGGTCGCGCGCGCGCCGAAGGGACGGAACCGCGCGACATCGCCGTTTTTTACCGAGTCCACGCGCAATCGCGCGTCCTCGAAGAGGCGATGCGCGCGTCGAACATTCCCTATCAAATCGTCGGAGGCACGAGGTTCTACGAGCGAGCGGAGATCAAGGACGCGCTCGCGTATCTGCGGATCATCGTCAACCCGCGGAGCGACGTGGACCTCTTGCGCGTGATCAACGTGCCGGCCCGCGGCATCGGCGCGACGACGATCGATCGGCTCGCGTCCTGGGCCACGTCGAACGATGCGACGATCTCGGAGGCTCTTGCGCGCATGGATTTCATCGGCGACCTCGGCGCCGCGGCGAGAAAGAAGCTCCTGGGCTTTCGTGACCTCCTGGGCCGGCTCGGTACGGCGGCCGAACAGCTCCCTCCGAGCGAGCTCCTCGAGCACGTGCTCACCGATACCGGCTACGTGCAGGCCCTCGAAGGCGACGACGACGCCGAGTCGGACGCGCGGCTCGAGAACCTCCGTGAGCTCGTCGGATCGATGAAAGACTACGAGGCCGAGGCGGAGGCCGCGGGCGAGAAGGCGAGTCTGGTCGGATTTCTCGAGCGCGTGACGCTCGCGAGCGACATCGACGGGATGGAGGAGGGCGGGTGCGTCGTCCTCATGACCGTGCACAGCGCCAAGGGGCTCGAGTTCGAGCGCGTACTCCTGACGGGAATGGAAGAAGAGATGTTCCCGTACAAGGGCGTCGACCCCGGAGAGAGCGACGAGCTCGAAGAAGAACGCCGGCTCGCGTACGTGGCGATCACTCGGGCGCGCAAACAGCTCGTGATGCTCCACACGCAGACTCGCCAGATCTTCGGCAAGACGCGCTGGAACCGCCCGAGTCGTTTCTTGGGCGAGCTGCCCGCGTCGACCGTCGCGCATCAGGCCACAGGCGCGCTCGCCGCCGGCTCGGTCGGTCGGTTCGTCGACCGCGCGGACGACGCCGGCCGTCGCATCGATTCCGACTTCGAAGGGGAGACGCGCAGGCCGTGGCGTCACCCCCAAGCCTCCGCTCCCCCGAGCGCTCCGCCGGGGGATCGCTTCGTCGATCACGATTTTTTCGACGACCGCACCGAGGACGTGACGAGGAGCTCGTTCCAGCGAGGCTCCCGGGTGACGCACACTCGATTCGGAGAGGGGAAAGTGCTGAGCGTCGCCGACGTGGGCGAGGCCGCTGTGGTGGCGTTTTTTCCGGGATGGGGGGAAAAAAAGATCCTCGCGAGGTTTCTCAAGCGCGGATAGGGAGAGCGTGGCCGAAGCGCTCCCTCAGAACGTCCCCGAATATCCCACGAACATCCCCCCTCGCAGGTCGGCGCCGAGGCGTATCCGCTCTATCTCTCTCGCCGCGCTCCACGTGCTCGGCGGAATCAAGTACGGGAGAAAGGCACCGCCGAATCCCGCAGCGCCGGCGACGACGAGGTGCATGACGCGCTCGAAGTTCGACCAACCGACCGGAAGGTCGTACGAGCCGACCGCGATCCCGTTGATGAACGGCGCGGTCGCCCCCGCGAGCAGGGCGAGCGAGAGCGCCAGCGGCCAGGTCTCGTGAATGTCGCCCTCGCGGGGCGGCTCGCCCGCCCATTCCGGCGAGCACTTCGGGAGCGCGAGCCACGCGCCGCCAATCGTCGCGCCCCACGTCAGGCCGATCGCGGCCGGGCCGCTGATTCGGAAGGGGACGCTGTCCGAGAACTTCAGTTTCTCCCAGCTGCCGAACCAGATCGCCCCGGCGTCGAGCACGACGAGTCCGGCAAGGTAGGCCCAGTCCGGGTGACTCGCGCGGGCACAGAGCTCCCTCTCCCGATGGCTCCGCGGGTAAATGTCTCCCGGCGCGTACACATAGGCGCTCGCCGGAGACGGAGGCGCAGGGGGCGGAAGCGAGTCCAAAGCCGCCCGGAATCTAGCCCGGATTCGAGAAGGAGAAAGAGCGAAGGGAGTGCTCGCCGTCGCAGCTTTTTTGCGCTACGAGTCGCGGCCGTGTCGTCGGGCGCGCCAGAGCCGCGAGTCTGGACGATCGAGGCGGTCCTCCGCTGGACCACCGATGACCTCCGCTCGCGTGGCGTCGACAGCCCCCGCCTCGACGCCGAGCTCCTTCTGGCGCGCGCCCTCGGTGCGACGAGAATTCAACTCATCGTCGACGCGAAGCGCGAGCTCGATTCGCACGAACTCGGGTCGCTGCGCGAGCTCGTCAAACGGCGGCGCACGCGCGAGCCGATGGCCTACATCCTCGGCGAACGCGAGTTTTACGGGCGGCGCTTCCGCGTCGACCGCCGGGTTCTCATCCCCCGCCCGGACACCGAAACGCTCGTCGACGTCGCGCTCGGGCGAACGCAGGCGGTGTCGATGAGCATGCGCGCGCTCGATCTCTGTACCGGCAGCGGTTGCGTCGCCATCACGCTGGCTCGCGAACGGCCGACGTCGTTCGTGCTGGGGACGGACACCAGCGAAGACGCCCTCGTCCTGGCGCGCGAGAACGCGCTGCGCCTCGGCGCCTACAACGTCGCTCTCCGTCGCGGAGACCTCTTCGCCCCCCTCGAACGAAGACCCACGGGCCTCGCCGCCGAGCCGTGCCGGTTCGACCTCGTCACGGCCAACCCGCCCTATGTCCCCGCCGGAGACATCGCGTCGCTCGAGCCGGACGTCCGCGAATTCGAGCCCCGCATCGCGCTCGACGGGGGCGACGACGGGCTGGCCGCCTTGCGCCGCGTCGTGGCGGACGCCCCCGCACACCTCGTCGCCCGAGGAGGCGTGCTGGCGGTGGAGGTCGGAGCGGGGGAAGCTGGCGCCGTCGTCGCGCTCTTCGAAGGTGCCGGCTTCAGCCGCATCGAAGTGCGACGCGACTACTCGCGCATCGAACGCGTCGTCAGCGGCGTGCTAGAAGAAGGCTGAAGCCGCAGCGTACACGCGATGTTTTTCCTCGTTCCGATCGGTCTCCTTCTCGCGGTGTTGTACGCTTGGTCGATCGCTTCGTTTCCGTGGCTCGCTCGCCGGCGACGGGCCGTAGCCGTCGTGCTTTCGGCGCTCTGGCTCGCGCAGATCGTCTCGCACTGGCTGGTCGGTCACGATCTCACGTCGACGGCGCCGCGGATGATCGTCGAGCTCATCGTGATGCCGCTGGTCATCTCGGCGTTTCCGATCGGAGCGCTGCGGCTCGCGCTGTGGGCGCTCGAGCGGCGTCAAAAGCCGGCCGAGGTCGACGCGACCGAAGGAATGAGCCGGCGCCAGCTCATCGAGGGGGCTGCGGGCGTGGCCCTCATCGGCGGAACCGGCTCGATGCTCGGCTGGGGCATGGCGCGGGGGCGGCACGCCTTCGAAATGTCGGAAGTGCCGGTGCGGATCGCAGGCCTGCCGCCCGTTCTCGACGGTTACGTGATCGCCCAAATCAGCGATATTCACGGCGGCCTCTACGTCGGCGAGCGAGAACTCGACGAAGGACTCGAGTACGTGCGCAAGGCTCGTCCCGATCTCATCGTCGCCACCGGCGATCTCGTCGACTTCGACGCGGAGTGGGCCCCGATGATCGGACGCAAGCTCGTGGACCTCGGTCCTCGCGACGGCGTCGTCGCGGTGCCCGGGAACCACGATTACTACGCGGACGTGGACGACGTGGCCGACGCGCTTCGCGAGGCAGGCGTGAAGATGCTCGTCGACGACGGGCTGGTCATCCGTCCCCGCGACGGGGGCGGCTTTTCCCTGCTGGGCGTCGACGATCGCTGGTCGACACGCTACGGGCGCACGGGACCCCGGCTCGCGCGTGCCCTCTCGATGGTGCCGCCCCATCTTGCACGCATCCTTCTTTCCCATCAGCCGCCCACCGTCGACCTGTGGGCAGGTCAGGTCGCGCTCCAGCTCAGCGGCCACACCCACGGCGGACAGATCAACCCTGGCTTTCGCCCGGCGGACCTGTTCTTGAGATACGTCTCCGGCCTGTATCAAGTGGGCGGGACGACGCTCTACGTGAACCGAGGCTTCGGCACGGTCGGTACACCCTCGCGCGTCGGGGCACCGCCGGAGGTGACGCGCTTCGTCCTCGTCGCGGCTTGAGCGGGAAAGGGATCGTGCGCAGGCGAGCCACGATACGCGCCTTCGCGAGTGCGCTGCTCGCGGCGGTCGCGTGCACTTCGGCGGCGGCCTGCGCGAAGAGCGCGCCCTCCCGCCCGGCCGTCGAACCGGACGAGGTGCAGATCCCCCGGCACCCCGACGTGACGGCCGCACGTGAGTTCGATCGGCAGGGGGTCGAGCGGTTTCGCGACGGCCACTACGCGGACGCGGTTCGTTATTTCGAGGCTGCGTATCGGCTCGGAGGGCCGTCGAGCGAGCTGTGGAATGTCGCGCGAAGCAGGGAAAAGCTGGACGACGGCGAGGGCGCATGCCTCGCAATCGACGAGTACCTGGCTCGACCCGACCTGTCCCCGCAAGACCGGGCGGAGGCCGAGCGCGAGGCCCGAGCGCTGAGGACCCGCACTTCGCTGCTGTCGGTCACGACGACCCCCGCGGGGGCGTTCGTTTCGATCGACGGCGCGCAGGCGGCAGGACCGACGCCGATCTCGCTCGATGTCTCGGCCGGCCCCCACACGATCGTGGTTCGGCGCGCCGGAAACGTCGCGGAGACGCGGCACTTCGAGGCCCGTTTCGGCCGGGCGATCATCGTCTCGCTCGACCTCGGAGTCGCCCGCAAGTAGAACGCGCGTCGGACTTTCGTCGTGATCGCAACGCTCTTCGACTTCGACGGCGTGCTCGTGGACAGCGAGCCGGTGCACCTGGCCGCGTTCAACGACGTCCTGGCCCCCCTCGGCATGAGTATCGACACCCGCACGTATAGCGAGCGCTATTTGAGCTTCGACGACGCCGGCGTGTTCCGCGACGTGCTCGCGACCGCCGGGGGCACGCCGGACGAAGACCAGGTGCGGTCGTTCGTCGAGGCGAAGAGTCCCCGCTTCCTCGCGCGCTTCGCGGCCGCTTTCCGGGCGTTTCCGGGAGCCGCCGAGCTCGTGGCGCGCCGCGCCGCGCGCGGCCCCGTAGGCATCGTGTCGGGGGCCCTCGAGAGCGAAATTTCGTTTGCGTTGACCAAGATGGGCGTCGCGAGCGCCGTGGCCTTCATCGTCAGCGCGGAGCGCACGGCGGCGTCGAAACCCGACCCGGCCCCGTACCGGCTCGCGCTCGAAGAATTGCGTCGAATGGGCCACCTGAGCGGGGCAGTAGTCGTCGAAGATTCGCTTGGCGGAGTGACGTCCGCCAAGCGAGCGATGCTTCGTTGTGTCGCGGTGGCCCACTCGTACAGCGCCGCCGAACTCACGAACGCAGGCGCCGACGCCGTCGTCGACGATCTGGCCTCGCTCACCGATGCGCTCTTGGAGCAAGGCGCGTGAGCGGCGGCGTGCCGCTCGCTTTCGCCGTCGCCACCCAGCTCGCCCTGGCGTCGCCGGGGGCGGATGCGTGGAAGCGCTCCGAAGTTGGCGGCGTGCGCGGCATCACGATCGGTCCCATCGAGAACGGCTACCACCCTGGCGTCGGCTATGGCTCGCCCGCGTACGATCGCGCGCTCGCCGAAGTGCAGGCGATGGGCGCCACGTGGGTCGCCATCACTCCCTTCGGACGCGTCGCCGATCTCTCGGGCAAC
The DNA here is from genome assembly GCA_049578005.1 of Polyangiaceae bacterium. Taxonomy (GTDB): domain Bacteria; phylum Myxococcota_A; class Polyangia; order Polyangiales; family Polyangiaceae; genus Palsa-1150. Next base: position 5,162 of record JBAULD010000813.1, on the reverse strand, counting down.
GGCGTCGACCTGACGTTCGAGTCGCCTTTCCCGAAGAACCGGCGCGACGTGACCCGCGCGGTCGAGATGGCGCACCAGCACGAGCTTCGTGTGATGCTCGTTCCGCAGCTCTGGGTCGAGTCGGGCGGTTGGCGCGGAGACCTCGCGCCCCAGGGTGACGAAGGCTGGGCGCGATGGGCCGAGAGCTACGAGCGATTCATCCGGACCTGGGCCGAGGTAGCGGAGGCGACGCACGCGGACTTGTTCTCCGTCGGTGTCGAGCTGCGCTCGTGGGTGACGACCGCGCACGCGCCGAGCTTCGGGCGCGTCATTCGGGAAGTGCGGCGTGTCTACCACGGGCTTCTCACGTACTCGGCAAACTGGGACGACGTGGAGCAATCGGCCATCGAGGGCGACCTCGACGTGATCGGGGTCAACGCGTTCTTTCCGCTGGCCGACGCGGACGGGGCCGGAGAAGAAAAACTTCGTGAAGGCGGGCGCAAAGTTCGGGCGACCATCCACGCGCTCGCGGAGCGCTGGGGCAAGCCGCTGCTCTTCACGGAGACGGGCTACACGGCTCGGCCCGATCCCGCGGTGCGCCCCTGGGAGTGGCCGGACATCATGAGCGGAGTCCGGGTGGACGAGCGCGCGCAGGCGGCGGCCTACCGCGCGCTCGTGGCGCCACTGCTCGACGAGCCGGACTTCGCCGGCTTCTTCGTGTGGCGGTTCTACGCCAATCCGGACGACGTATCCCAGGAGGCGCCCTGGGGCTTCTCACCGCGGGGCAAGCTCGCCGAGATTGTCGTGCGCGACGCGTTTGCGGCGAGCTGGGCGTGCGACCCGTGGTGGCGGCGCCGGTGGGGAGAGCGTGCGGAGACGCCGGGGATTTATCCCTGACCGAGGGCCAAGTGCGACACCGATGTCATCGCGGGTTTGCGCCGCCGCGGACTTCAGGCCCGGGTGCTCCGCTCGCCGAAGCGGCGGATACGTACTTGTCGGCCTCCGCGCGCAGCGGATGGTCGCTCGGAGCATCGGCGAGAAAGCGCTTGAAGTACTGCGACGCCTGCGGTGCTTTCTTGAAGAAGTCCGCGTAGAGCACGCCCATGTTGAAGAGCGCGCTCGTGTCGTGCGCATCGCTCGACAGCACCTTTTCGAGAAGCACGCGTGCCTCTTCGTACCTCTGCGAATGCTGCGCGTCCCCCTGCCCGCGCAGCGCCGCGGCGAGACCGATCTCGGCGCCGTGGTCGTCCGGAGAGACCTTCAGAATTTCGCGATATTGCTCTTCCGCTTTCGCGTACGCGCCCGCCCGCAGGAGCACGACGCCCATGTTCAGGCGCGAGGTCGTGTCCCGCGGATCGGCCTGCGAAGCTTTTCGGAATTCCGTCAGAGCGATCGCGTCGTCGCCCTTCGCCAGGTCGAGAAGGCCCATCGTCCGATGCGTGACCGCGCTGTTGGGGTTCGCGTCCAGCGCTTGCTTCGCCAAGAGCTCCGCCGTCTCTTTCTCTCCCTTCGCCAGGTGAGCCAAAGCCAGTTCGGCGAGCGCCGTGGCGTCTCCGGGCTTTCGCACGAGGACTTCGCGCGCCTCCGCGATTGCCTTTTCGATCTGTCCGCTGTCGCGCAGAGTCGCGACGTACAGCGTGCGAGCGTCGACGGCGCTCGGGTGAGTCCGAACGAAGTCGGTCAGTCCCTCGGCCGCGAGCCGGTGCTCGCCCCGGCGGCGCCGGACCTCCGCCAGCGCGACCGCCACTTGAGGAGCGTCCGGCGCGAGCTTCGCGACCGCCGCGAGCTCGACCTCTGCCCCCGCGAGATCGCCGGCGCCCGCGAGCGTTACGCCCAAATCGTAGCGAGCTTCCCAAAGGCTCGGCTCGAGCTGGACCGCCTCCCGGAGCAGGGACGTCGCTCGGTCGCGCTGTCCATCTTTCGCGGCCTGTACGCCCTGCATCATCTTGCCGAACGCTGCGTGATTTGCCGGCGCGACTGGGGTGGCCGCCGTGCTCGGAGGCGCTCCCGACACGGCCTTCGCGCCGCTTCCGCAAGCGGCCACGCCAAGAACGAAGCAGGCGATCGCCGAAAGACCACGGATCGTCTGGAGCGCTCGCGCGATCATGGCTTGGCCACGGGAAGGGCGCCCGACGCCGGCCGACTCGGTGCGTCGACCAGCCCCGGCATCGCGAGCGGACCCTGCGAACGCACTTCGAAGCCCGTCTCTTTGAACGGGGGGTAAAGCTCGCTGTTCAGGCGTCCGAGCGCGTCGCGCATCTTCGCCGTCCATTGGTTGTAGATGCCGAGGTCGATCGCCTTCTTCCATCCGTTCTCGTACGCATCGAGGCTGCGCTCCTCCATCGGGACGGCGAACTCTTCGATCTGGGCTCCGTAGTCGGCCTTCTGATCCTCGGTCTTGACCTCGGGCGGGGGGGGCGAATCGCGCAGCGCCTTCGCGAAGGCCTCGTACACGTGGCCGATCTGGTAAAGCGCCGCCGTCGTCCACTCGGCCACGCCCATCGAAACGCAGTCGAGGAATATCTTGGCCGCGTCTTTGAGGAGCTCCGTCTTGCGTTTGAGCCTGGCCTTGAGCTGTTTGACGTCGCCCTGGATCTGGATCTGCTCGAATTTCGCGAGCACTTGCTCGCCTTGCATGTACCTGGCGTGGGCCGCGGAGTACTTGCCTTCGGCCCCGAGATCGCGCCCGCGCTTCTTGCCGAGCGCCACGGCCTCTTCGAGCGATGCTTCGGCTCCGCGAGCGTCCCCCGACTTCGCCTCCGCCTGCGCGAGCAGGACGAGCCCCTGCGTACGATGATCGAGGTTGCTCGCGTGCGCCAAGTAGCGCTTGTAGAGGTCCGCGGCGTCCTTCGCTCGCCCGGCGTTCTGGTGGGCGCGGCCCATCTCGAGCACGACGGCGTCCGCCTCCGCCGTCGTGCCGAACGCGGCCAAGTATTTGTTGCCGTCGAGCACCGCGTGGTCGTGCTCGCCGGCCGCCTCGCGCAGAAACACGGCGTTGTACGCGGCGTCTCTCTCGTGCTCGTACTTCGCGTAGTTCGGGTGTTCTCGATCGCCCAGACCCGCCATCTGCTCGGCGATGTCCGCCGCTTTCCCGAGCAGCCCCATCGCCTGGAGCGTCGTCGTCGCGATCCAGGCGCCGAACGGCGACTCCGGCTTGTCGCGATACATGGGGCCCATGGCGAGCTTCGCCGCTTCTTGGAGGGTCTTCGCGTCCCCGGCGAGCTTCGCTTCTTGTTCGGCGTTGACGCAGGCTTGGGCGGCGCGCGCGTCTCGCGGAAACTCGTTGGCGGCGCGCAAGTACGCGGCGGCTGCGGCCGCGTGGTCTCCAGCCGCGGCCTGCTGTTCCCCTTGCTTGAAGACGGACTGCACGATGAGCGCGTCGAGCCGCTCCTGCTGCTTGGTCGCCGCGAACGTGGGCAGGGCCTTCAGCCGCCGCGCCCATGTCTCGATGTTCTCGTAGTTCTTCGCGCGGCTGAACGACTCGAGGATGCTGTCGCCGGCTTCGCGCGCCTGCTCGCTGCTCGGGAACTTCTCGAGGAGCATTCCCCAAATCTTGACTGCCGAGTCGTAATTGCCTCGATCGAAGAAGTACTTGCCCTGGCGGAAAAACATCGGCGGAAGCTGGGGATCGCCGGGATAGAACTGGGCATACAGATCGAGCGCCTCCGCGTACGCCTTGTCCGCCTCCGTCTCGGCTTTGACGTCGCGCTTCGCGTCCATCTCCCGCGAGAGCGCGACGAGCGCGTTGTAGAGGGCGTCGTGGCGCATCGTGGCGAGTGGTCCGCTCACCTCCTTCGACGGTATCGTCTTGGCGGCTGTCAGGTAGTGCGCGGCGGCGTCGAGGTTGCGCCCGAGGCGAAAGAAGTCGATTTCGCCCAGATGGAAATGAACTTCGTAGGCCTTCGGCTCCTGGCCGAACTTCGACAGATACACGCCGTAGAGCCCGGCCGCCCCCTCGAACTCCGCTCGGCTGGTCTTGTCCCGCTGCGCTTTCGCGTGGAGCGCGGTCCCGTCTTCGCGCAGCGTCTTTTCGATGGCCGCCGCCGTGGCAGCGACGTTCGCGGCGTCCCCCTGCGCGCGCGACCAAGGGCCTCCCGGCGTATACTCGGCGAGGGCGCGCTCGAAGGTCGATTGGAGGCGCGGCCAGTCTTCGACCGCGCCGTAGCCAGCCGCGATCTGCAAGACCCAGCGGCCGGCGTCCGGGCTGGTCGGCTCGAGCTTGAGCAGGAGCTCGTACGCCTCGATCCCGCGCTCGTAGTGGGCCTGATCGTAGAACTGCTCGGCGAGGGCGCGGACGATCTTGCCGCTGAAGCGTTCGCCGCCGATCTTCGAGAGAAAGTTGTAGAGGTCTTGCGCGGTGTTCTTTTCGTCCTCGGTAAAGACTTCGACGATGTACTTCAGGGCTTCCCCTTGAAGCTCGTCGAGCTGCCGGCGCTCCGCCGCGTTCGCTTTCCGTGCGCCTCCGCCCTGGTCGGTCGCCGCGAAGACTCCCACGAAACGGCGCGCTGCCTCGTCGTTGCTGCCCAGGCGCCAGTAACACCAGGCGCTCTTGAAGAGCGCCAGCCCGTAGAGAGCCGGATCGATTTGTGCTTTGAAGGACAGGACTTTCTCGTACTCGGCGAGTGCACTCGCGTAATCGAATTTGCCATTGAAGATCGACTCGGCCTTGGCCATGTGCGCGTCGGGGACGAAGCGCGACTGGGGATAGTCGCGCAAGATGCCCTCGAAGCGGTCGCGCGCCTCGTCCTCTTTGCCTTGTTCGAATGCGAGGAAGCCGTCGACGTAGAGCGCCAGGTCGTACTCCTCGAACCATCGGTAGTCGCGCAAGACGCGGCTGAACTGCTCGCGCGCGACCCGATAGTCGAGCTCCGGGGCCGGACCCCGCTGGTCGACCGGCCTCTTTTCCCAGGCTTGAAAGCTCGAGACGAACCGGTCGCGCTCGGCCTCCCATTGGAGCTCGCCGAGGCGGACGAGTGCCTCGGGCATCTCGCGCGATTCCCGCGGCGCTTCGGCGACGAACTTCGCGAGCAAATCGATCGCCTCGCCGCGCAGCTTTTTGGCCAGGGCCACGTCCGCGTCGACGCGCGCGTCGAGGCGCGACTGGAGCTGCTGCCGGAGCGCCTCGGGGACTTTCGGGCCGCGAATGGCGGGTTCTCCGCTGGAGCCGGGGCCGTGCACGAGGC
>JBAULD010000812.1:0-1950 GCA_049578005.1 Polyangiaceae bacterium | reverse complement strand
GCGAGAGCCAATGCGCCGACGCCGGGTGCCCAGAACCGCTACGGGCTGACCTCCGTCCGCACAGACCGTCCGATGTCCCGCCCCTCCCGGTCCTTCGCGATGACGACGACCGATCGGACGAACGCGTCGGTCGAGATGGTCGTCTCGAGGCCGTTCCACAGGGCGGACGCGAGCACGTGTCCCTCATCGACGACTTCCCAGCGCGCGACTTCGGTCGCTCCGTTCCACGTAACCTGAATCGACGTCCCGCCGTCGGTGCTTCGTTGTGCGATCACGGTCGGGCGGGCATCGGGCTCCCCTACCCACTCGTGCCGATAGGCTCGATAGCTATTGTATCCAGTCGGGAGGGCGGCATCGAAGAGGAGATTGTTGTTCCGGTCGAACTCCGAAAAGCGTGGCACCGCGCCCCAGCCCACGAACGTGTCGCCGTTGTCGAGCCCCTGGGCATTCCCCTGCGAAGCCGCAGACAGGCCGTCGGGGTGCTTCAGCCACCGCTCGAGCGTCGCCGTCTTGCGGCGGTCGTCGTGACGGACCCAGATGACCCGCGAGTAGGGCAAAACCTCGGGGGCCGCCTCGTTGTCGAAGATCCGCACGAGTCCGTGGTCGTCCACGGCCGTCGGATTGTGCTGCCACGCAAAGGCGACGTTCGGGCCGAGCACGAAGTCGGTCTTCTTGCCGCCCAGGCGCCACAGGACCGCTCCCGTGTGCCGCTCCAGTCGGTACGCGGCCCACGTGTTTCTCGCGTCGATGAGCAGATTACCGTCGTCGTCGACGCTCACGGCGTTCAAGTGGAAATAGTCCCACGCCGTCCCGGCCGTCGTCGGAAGCGGCGCGTGGCTTTCGTCGAGGCCCACGTGGTCGAGGCTGTGCCACTCGAAGAGGACGTTGCCGTTCGAGACGTCGATTTCCTGGATGACACCCTCGGTCACGAGTCCCGACGTAGGCCCGCCTACCGATGAGAGATCCCGCGTCACAGTGTTGTAAATCGTAATGAGCGCGGTGCCCTCCCGCGTGAGGAAGAACTCGTGGATGTCCGCCGTGAGGCCATGACCCGCGTTCACCGTGGCGATCACGTGGTAGTGGCGATCTGCGATGTAATCCGTCGTCGGGCCGGTGGAGAAAGCACCCTGGCTCTGGATCCAGGTGATAACCGGCTCTCCGTGGAAGCGCTGCACGCGAAGGTCGTAGGCGCTCTCGTTGCTCGGCAGCTGGTTGAACCAAACCGTACGGCCTTGACCGTCGACGATTTGGGTCGCGTTGGGGGAGGTGGGGCTTGGGGCCGGCGCATTCCCTCCGCCGGCGGTGGGGGTCAGGAAGATGAATCCCCGGGCCGTATCCGGGCTCGAGGCCAGGATGGTCACGGGGATCGGCGACGGCGCGGCGGCAGCCGACCCGCCGTCCGGCGAGCTCGCCGCAGCGGTCGAAACGAAGAGAGCGAGACTGGCGACTCCGAGCGTGCTGTTACGAATGGAGCGAATAGCTAATTTCATGGCATCGAACCTCCGGTTGGAGACAGCGCGAAGCGTGTCCGGAGGCGTGATGCGCAGTCGGGTCGAGCCGCGCCGGGAGGGAGGCGGAAGACCGAAAGACGAGGAGGAGAGACTGCGTTCGCATGGTGCACCCTCTCCATAACGCGGCGATGTCGACTCGGAAGTGAACTCTCCGCGACATGTGAGAGGAGCGCTACCGCTGCGCGGCGCAGATCCTTACAAACGCGGGAGTGCGCTCGCGATGGCGCTCTTCAGGCACGTGCAAGCCTGATCGGCGCAGTCCATCGGCAGCGTCTTCGACGACAGACACTGGCCGAGCGTGTCCAAGCAACCGAAGAGCGTCATGGCGCCGCCATCGGCAGACGCCGCGTTTTGCGGAGATCCGGTGCTGGGCGCGGAGCCCGCGTCGAGCGCCGGCGTCGCCGGCAATCCGGCGTCGGCGATCGCCGGTGGCGCGAGC
>JBAULD010000811.1:0-2030 GCA_049578005.1 Polyangiaceae bacterium | reverse complement strand
GTCCGCGCACTGCGAGTCGAACTCGGAGAGCATGGCCGTGCCGATGGCGATGTTGACGCACGGGTCGAACGCGCTCGCGAGCGGTCGACCGAAAGCGTCGACCCACGACGGCGGCACCTCGAGAAGGCCGAGGAGGAGCTTGCCGCCCTCTGCGATAAGCTCGCGACTGCGCAGGACGGCCTCCTTCTCCGTCTTCGGCGCCGGGGAGACGGTGTCGTCCGCCGGAGCCGCTGTGTTCACGACGAAGTAGGGATTCTTGGCGCTCGGGCCCTCTGCGATCGCGCGCACGACGGCATCGTCGGACGCGTAGAGGCTGCACGTCAGGATGGTCGCTAATAGGTCCATAGGGGTGTCACCGTTCCTCGGACCTCGGAGATGGGCACGGGGCCGAACGTGCGCGAGTCGAAGCTTTCCCGCATGTGCGACGTCACGAACACGACGCCCCCGGGGAGCGGGCCGCACCGCGTGTCATGGGGCAAGGGCCGGCCGTGGGTGTCCTCGGTGGCGATCGCGCCGAGCGGCGCGCCGTGGACCGTGAGCGTCCCACCTTCGGTGCACACGTCATCGGCCGGTGCGGCCACGATGGGCTTGACGAGCAGCGCCCCAGGCGGCAGGTAATGCCGCTCGCGGACGAGCGCGCGTACGCGGTCCGGGACGGGAAACGCGACCAGCGCTCCGACCTTGGCCTCGCCGCGGGGCGACACCCAGTAGAGGCCGAGCGGCAGACTGGGTGTCCAGTTCCAGAGCAGGTGCGATCCCACGAGACACGCGAGCGCCGAGGCGCATGCCGCGGCGAGCCCTGCGCCTGCGAGGAGGCTCTCGAGCTCGCGGACGGTCATGCGCCGGGCGGGCCTGGCAAGGAGCTCACTCATGGGCGAAGCCCCAGGGCCCGGGGCGGCTCCGGATAGGGCCGCAGATCCATGTCCTTGGTGACGATGACGTTGACCGCGAAGCCCGGGCGGACGGTGATCGTCGGCTGGATGCTGAGGCTGCTTCGTGTGATCTGCTGGCCGACCTGGCCGATTTCGCCCGAGGCGCTGCGCGCCATGACCTGGCCGACCGACGGGCTATACGAGGTGGTGTCGCCCGCCGCGAACGCCGTACCCATCGACAGCAGCGTTGCGACAGAGGCGCCCTTGAGGATGCGCCACCAGTGCTCGTTGACCTCGTCGGCGAGGCCCGCCGCGCCCTGCAAATCGGCCGCAGGCATGCACTGCAAATCTATCGAGTCGCCGTTCGGCAGGATGAGACGGTTCCAGCAAAGAAGGACCCGCTCCTGGCCCCAGGCGACCATCGAGTCGTATTGGGCGAGAAGGCGACTGCCCTGGGGCACGAGCAGGTGATTGCCCGTGACCGTGTCGTAGACGTGCTCTCGTACCTGCGCGATGACGGGCCCGGGAAGATCGCTATTGATGGCGGTGATGAGCACGGCGGGAAGGACGCTGCCTGCCTTGATCTCGTAGGGACTGCGTGCAGGCTCAAGCGCCCGTTGCAGATAATCGGCTGTGGGGACGCCCCCCTTTCCACCGAGAAAGGCGCTCTTGTGCTCCTGAAGGTTCGGATCGGCAGATCCCATCGGCGTCGACTGCGTACCGGACGAGGGAAGCGACTCGGAGGTGCTGCGCGCGGATGGCTCCGGCCTGGACCGCTCCTCCGGGGACGCGGGCGCGGACTGGAAGAAGACGCCCGCACCGCGTGCCCTTCGAGCGGCCTCGCGTTCCGCACGCTCTTCGGGGTCCTCGGGGGGAGAGGCACGCATCGCACGCTCGCCAAAGCCTGCGTCCGGCACCGCGAGCACGGGGGCACGCCTCGGCTGCGCGTTTTTGATCCTGTCGGGAATGGCGGGCGGCGGAGGCGCCGCGGTCGGCTCGGCGCCCGCTTGGGTCTTCGGTTGGGGCGGGTGGAATGCGAGCGTGATCGCAAGAACCCCGGCGGCGAGAAGTGACGCCAGCAAAGCGGCGATGGGACCCGCGCGAAGGGTGCGGCCGCGGGGGCGCCCTAGGCCGAGGCGCGGGTCGTCAGGCGCGAGC